>JBBRMZ010000133.1:0-13000 GCA_038230555.1 Chitinophagales bacterium | reverse complement strand
AGAACAGCGGGCAGCGAGGGCGGCAAATGAAATAAGAAGACCTCCAATAAAAGAAATAAATATCTTTGCGGCGTAATTGCTACGGCTTTGTTATTTTAGCCATTTAAACCCTACTTTCGTCAAAACAGCGGACCATTCTGCTGTCCGGCGCCTGATATTTATATTCCAAAACGAATCACTTTTAGCGCCAACCGCTTTGTTGCAGATAAACCGGATCGTTCGATTCTTACAAAAACAGCCCGCTTATGTCAATTGGGCGCTCAAAGCCGCGATTGCCTGCCTGTTCATAGCGATTATTTACAACGAAGTATTTCGCAGCCGCGATTTTGCCGATATTAAAGCAAACTTTATGGTTCAATTCAGCCAACGGGAAAAATTGCCCTGGCTGATTGCTTTATTGGTCTTAACGCCAGTCAACTGGGGGATAGAAACCTTAAAATGGCTGACGCTCATACGAAAAGTAGAATATTTTTCTTTCTGGCGGGCTTACAAGGCGGTGATAGCAGGAGTCGCTTTTTCCTTGTTCACGCCTAACCGCGTTGGAGAGTTCGGCGGAAGGATCCTTTTTGTACGACCCCGTAACGCGCTTAAAGCGGTGACTTCCACCCTGGTCGGAAGTTTTGCGCAACAACTCGTATTGATTGGGTTTGGATTTGTGGGGTTCATTTATTTTTTGAGTAATTTTTGGAAGATCAACGCATGGGCGTTAAACGGGATCATCCTCTTATCAATTGGGCTGGTATCCATTTTATTGATCGCTTTCCTGAATCTTAACCTAATTATTCCGATATTAAAAAAAATTACTGTATTACATCGTTTTAAAGGCGTCATCCGAAATGTACAGATAATTCGTAAATATTCAGTCGGAGAATTAAACAGAACGCTTTTTTGGGCGTCTATACGTTATATTATTTACAGCGTCCAGTATTATTTGTCGCTCCGGTTTTTTGGTATTCATTTATCTTTCATTCATTCCGCCGCATGTATTGCCACCGTTTATTTATTGCAAACCAGTATCCCGCTGCCTCCGCTGGTCGGGTTAATGGCGCGGGGCGGGGTGGCCCTAAAAGTGTGGGGATTATTTAAAGCGGACGCAACCAGTATACTCGCGGCGACGTTTACTTTGTGGACCGCTAATTTACTTATCCCGGCGGCGCTGGGTATGGTTTTTATAATTAACTCGAACATTCTCAAAAGTTTAGGATATGAAAAACAGCGTTTATAGTTTTCTTTTATGCTCTGTTATGATCGCTATGACTTCCTTTACCAATGTAAAGCCGCAGAAGTCGGAAATCAAAGAACCGTTAAATTTGGGAATCAATATTTCCGAAACGGATAAGGTTCAACCTGTTAAAAACGGCGCGGCTAATTTTCAAAGCGGAGAAGAGATCGTTTATAAAATCTATTATAACTGGAATTTTGTCTGGCTACCCGCCGGCGAAGTTATATTTAACGTAACCGACGACGGAGCGAATTTTCATTTCAACGCCAGAGGCCGTTCCTATTCTACTTATAACTGGTTTTTCAAGGTCGACGACGATTATGATACTTATGCAGACCGAAATACGCTGCTGCCCTCCGTGGCTATTCGCGATATTCATGAGGGAGGTTATCATTTATATGATAAAGTAACGTTTGATCAGAACCAGCAGATCAGTTCGTACGCGCGCGGACCAAATAAAGATAAAATAGAACATACCGGAACCGTTCCGCTCGGCGATTACATGCGCGATATTTTATCGATCATATATTACACCCGCACCATGAACTTTGAATCCCTAAATATAGGACAGTCCATACCAGTCAAATTGCTACTGGATGAAGAGATCTACCCGTTAAGCGTAAAATATAAAGGCAAGGAAGAGAAAAATATAAAAGGACTGGGGAAATTTTCAACCCTTCAATTTACTCCTGACCTGATTGCTGGCCATGTTTTTAAACCGGGTACGGAAATGAAGGTCTGGGCAAGCGACGACCTTAATAAAATTCCTTTAATGATAGAATCGCCCGTTTCCCTGGGTTCTGTAAAAGTGGTTTTAAAAAGTTGGAAAGGCTTGAAATATGATCTTTCCTCAAAAAAATAGCGGAAGACTGTCCGGCGCATACCAATAAAGAGTTTTAACCATTTCCCGCTCCGACGACGTCTGTGCGGGAAATGTTATTTAAGACTTTATCCATTAAGAATCGGCGCTATAAATCGAACGATAATAAGGCGCCGCTAATTTCGTTTTATTACTTAGGGATACTGCATAATCAAATCCCCTTCATCCGTAACTCCTTCCAATCAAAATTTATCGAATAATTTTACGCGCGCCTTTATAAAAGTTAGACAAGCTGAAAAATTACTTCAGCTTATACTAATAGTATTTATTGAATATAATTAAAATAAATTAAAAGGGTTTTCCTCAAAAAGAAGACGGCGTCTGAGTAAAAATATTTATTTTCAAAAAAAATGTTTGATAAACTCAAAATTATTTGTTTTAAACATAATTTGTTTTAACTTTGCCTCATATTATATCGTTAACGCTATCGTTTCCTATTAATAGGGCATAAAAATACAAATAGTTTAAACAGAATCTTATGAAAAATTACGAATCAGGCGGAATGCGTATTGTTGCAAAAGAAGGCTCCTCAATAAATATCTCTCCTCAGGGAAGAAAGGGTAAATCTTCGTTCGGCGCAACCAATGAACTGACTGAAATTGTCAGTCAGTTCATTGCCAATATGCTCCAGATTTGGGTTGCTATCAGATATCAATTTCAGCGGATCACATTCGGAGTCTTTAGTAAAACAAGAATTCCGATCCTAAAAATAAGTATATTAATAATAATTATTGCATATATTTTCAAGAAAGAAACGTCTTTAGACTTGCATCTAAGCGCTCCAACGCCTATATTTGCTTCTGAAAAACAAATTAAGGAAAAAAATTACGGTATTAAAACCGCTGGCGCTACAAAACCGGCTACTTTCGACGGAGTAAGTTACGACTTATCTCCAGCTTCTTCGGAAGAATTACGTGTAGAACAAGTACGTTCATACATTGACCGTTTCTCTAAAATTGCAGTTGTTGAAATGGACAAACATGGAATTCCAGCGAGTATTTCCATGGCGCAGGGTATTATAGAAAGCCGCGCAGGTTTGAGCGTTTTAGCTCAGCGTAACGGTAATCATTTTGGTATCAAATGTTTTCTTCGCAACTGCCCGGTAGGACATTGTACGAATTATACGGACGATAATCATAAGGATTTTTTTAGGAAATACGCCAACTCCTGGGAATCGTGGAAAGATCATAGCGGAATTCTGATGAAAGGGCATTTCAAGAGTTTAGTTCGTTATGGGAAAGATTATAAATCATGGGCTGTTGGTTTGCGTCAATATGGGTATGCCACCGATCCAACATACGATAAAAAATTGATTTCTATTATCGAAAAATATCAGTTATATAAACTGGATGATTTATAGCTTTTATAGGTTTTTTTTGTTTTTTGTTTTTATAGCGCTCAAGGTCAACACTTCCTAAATATATTATTGAGAACTCATAAATTTATTTTTACCATGACAAAATTCTATTTGACCGGGCTTTTACTACTTCTTTTGGCGGGTTTTTTACACTTTCCAAATAATTCTACCGATAACGATGGCGTTGTTATTCAAAGAAACTCCTCTGGAACCGTTTTACCGCTCGGCGAGCAAATTCGTATTGCCCGTTTGGAAAAGAAGATTTCTCAAAAAGACTTAGCGGATCAGGTCGGTCTTGCGAAGATGAATATTGAAAAGATCGAAAAAGGATTTGCCATCCCGCAAAAAGACGCCATTCAAAAAATGGAAAAAGTGCTGAACGTCCAACTTAAATTAGATAGTTATTGATTTTTCGTTTATTTACCGTCGGCCTACCTTTTTGTTTATTCTTTATCTAATTTTTTAACGGATGGACCGATGATCCCCTCCTGTTTTATTTCTTTTCTCCTTCCTCTGTCCCTTATTTTTTGTCGCTATCAGCGTCTCTGAACTATATTTCCTCTTTCCCCGTTTTAGTTCTTTATTTTACTTAGACCTTTTTTATGACTTTCCCTCATTTGAGTCCCCAATCCACCGGACAACAGGATCATTTATTTCAATTGATTAAAACGCTGACTAAAGCGGAAAAGCGGAATTTCAGGCTTTACGTTACCCGCAATCAGCACAGTGAAGACGTCAAATTTATCATGTTATTCGATCTGCTGGATAAACAAAAAGAGTATGACGAAAGCGCTATTCTAAAAAAAACGGCTGAAATTAAGAAAGAACAACTTTCTAATCTCAAAGCGCATCTGTATAAACAGTTGCTGACCAGTCTTCGGCTGCTCCACAAGAACCATAATACCGATATTGAAATTCGCGAGCATATTGATTATGCAAAAGTATTGTACAACAAAGGGTTATACGTGCAATCTCTTCGCGCTTTAGATAAAGCCAAAGGAATGGCTACGCTAAATCATCAAAATTTTCTTACTTTAGAAATCATTGAGTTTGAAAAACTTATAGAAAGCCGCCATATTACCCGGAGCGGCGAAAATCGCGCCGCCCTTTTAGCGCGGGAATCCACAGCGATCAGCGCACAGATCATTAACGCCAGCAAACTCAGCAACCTGAGCCTGCAAATGTACGGCTTCTATTTACAGTTCGGTCATGCCCGCAACGACGAAGACTTGGATAAAGTTCGCCGCTTTTTTTTTGCTACCATGCCTGACGTACCCGAATCGCAAATGGGTTTCTTTGAAAAGGTCTATCTCTTCCAGGCGTCTGCCTGGTTCGCCTTTATTTCCCAGGATATATTGAATTACTGCAAATTCAGTTATAAATGGACGGCGTTATTTGAGCGTTCTCCAATTATGAAACTGAACGATACATCGCTCTACCTGAAAGGCGTTCATAATTTGCTGATTGGATATTTCGTCGCGCAGAAGTATGAAAAACTATGCGCGCTGCTGGAAAGTACGGAAATATATGTGGAGAAACATTCCGCTTATATGGACGAAAATACTAAATCCCTGTCTTTCCATCATATTTATACCGCTAAGATCAATAAATATTTCCTGGAAGGCGCTTTTACGGAAGGCTTAAAAATCATTCCTGAAATCAAAACAGGGCTGGAAACTTATAAACATACGTTGGACCAGCACCGGATACTGGTGTTTTATTATAAAATAGCAAGTCTATACTTTGGAAGCGGCGATAACGATCATGCGATCATTTACTTAAACCAGATCATTCAATTGAAAGTTGGAAATCTCCGAATGGATGTACAATGCTTTGCGCGACTCCTCCACTTGATCGCACATTATGAAAAAAGACATTATGCTTTGTTAGAATATTTAGTTAAATCGGTTTACCGGTTCATTTCCAAAAATGAGGACCTGAGCCTTACGCTTTCTGAAATATTGAAATTTCTTCGTAAATCGCTTTATTTACAACCCCGCGAAATTCGTCCCGCATTTATACAATTGAAAGAAACGTTAGTTGAATTTTCTAAAAGTCCTTTTGAGAAAAGGAATTATTTATATTTAGATATTATTTCTTGGCTGGAAAGTAAGATCGAAGGTAAACCCGTCGAAACGATTATCCGTAAGAAGTTTTTGGAGCGATCTTCTCTGCTTTTAGCGAACGAATAATAAAGCCAGGCGACCGCTATCGCAATCGCCCAACTATCAGACTTTTTGTAAAGCAGTCTTTCTTAATCGCTGCAAAAAAGGAGATGCAAAAATAAATTCCTGCAATTTTATATTATCCGTATTTAATACTTCCGATTTTGATCCGCTCCATTCTAAAAGCCCGTCGTTGATAAATGCTATTGTATCGCCTATTTCCATAACAGAATTCATGTCGTGCGTGTTAATGACGGTAGTGATATTATTTTCAATCGTAATCCCGTGTATCAACTCGTCGATTACAATGGAAGTTTTTGGATCGAGACCTGAATTTGGCTCGTCGCAAAATAAATATTTTGGGCTCAATACAATAGCGCGCGCGATACCGACCCTTTTTTGCATTCCGCCGCTCAACTCCCCGGGGTAATTTTTATTTTTCCCTTCCAGACTAACGCGCTCCAGGCAATAATTTACGCGTTCTTTTTTTTCTTTTGCGGTACTGTTTGTAAACATATCCAGCGGAAACCGTATATTTTGCTCCACCGTCAGGGAATCGAATAATGCAGATCCCTGAAAAAGCATACCTACTTGCATTCGCAGGTTGCGCAGACTTTTTTTATCCAATTCGTAAAAATTAACGTCGTCATACCACACTGTGCCGCTGGTTGGCGGGTATAAACCGACTAATAATTTTAATAATACTGTTTTGCCCGCGCCGCTTTCCCCAATGATCAGGTTGGCCTTACCTTTTTCGAAACTGGTAGTGACGCCCTTGAGAACTTCGTTATCGCCAAATGATTTGACTAAATGATCTGCTTTTATCATGCGTATTATTAAGAAGTCATGAGGAGGGTGATGACATAATCAGCCAGCAGCATGGCAATATCGCTATAAACCACCGCGCGGGTGCTGGCATTACCGAGCTCGATACTGCCGGCTTTTACATAATATCCCTGGTAACAAGAAATGGAGGTCAATAAAAAAGAATATACAAAAGCCTTCACAAACATCATAAAGACATTGTAGGGGACAAAAAATGAGCGCAAACCGCGCACAAAATCGCCGTCCGTCATTAAGCCGGTCGTTACCACCGCCAGGTAACCTCCGATAATACTTAAAAACGCCGAGATGGCGACCAGTAAAGGGATCACGCACACGGCGGCTATTACTTTTGGCAAAATCAGGAAGGCAGAAGTGTTTACGCCCATGATTTCCATGGCGTCGATGTGTTCTTTCTGCCGCATTCCGCCAATCTCGGCGGCCATGTTGGACCCTACTTTTCCGGCTAAAACAAGGCAGGTAATGGTGGGCGACAATTCAATGATCGACAAATCCCGTACAATATAACCTATATAATATCGCGGTATTAATTGTCCGTTGAGCTGGTAGGAAAACTGGACGGCGGCGACCGCTCCGATGAAAACGGAGATTAGCGCCACAATGATCAGCGATCCGACGCCGATATCGTTCATTTGCCGCATGGTTTCATTCCAGTACATCCGGAATTTTTCTGGCCATGCAATCGCGTTTTTCATCAGAATCAGATAACGCCCAAAGTGGTAAAAAATACTGCCGCTCAACATTTCGTTAATGATAATTGATGAATGATAAATGGTGAAATATGAACCGGATAGATTCAGGTTTCAACGCTTTAAAAGTTTTAGTGCAACAATCTACGTTAAAATTCAACCTCCCGGACTTAAATCGCTCTCCAAAGTTAAGTCTTTTTATGATATTCGTAATTATTTACTTTTCAGAGCGGGAAAGATTGACCGGAGGCCGTCCTTGTCTATTGCCGTTAAGCCCTATTAACGTAAAAAAAGCGCGTTAGTTTTCCGTCGTCCTTATTTCGTCCGTTGCACCCGGCCAAAATAACTCATTTTAATCCGTCGGACGGAGCGACTGATCGACTAGTTCCAATCTTTTTACAATGGTTCCCTGCGGTAAAATCGTTCCGGGACTTAGTACAGCGTTTGCGCCAATTTTGACGTCGTCGCCGATCAGCGCGCCAAATTTAATCGCCCCTGTAGCAAAAGATCGCCCCTGATAATTTATATAAATATTTTTTTCCTTCCTTTCATTATAATGATTGGCAACCACCGCGCCCGCCTCCATATTGACCCTTGCCCCGATAAGACTGTCGCCGACGAAATTAAAGTGCGCTATGGCGCTTAACGCCATGACGACGCTCGTTTTTATTTCGCAGCCCATGCCAATGACAACCCCTTCAGCTAAAAAAACGCCGCCGCGCAAACAGGCGTTGGAGCCGATAAAACAGTTTTCGCCAATGATAGCGGGCGGCTCTATAATCGCGCCCGATTTTAGTATAGCCGAACGATGAATAGCGCTTCCATCCCGGACGTCGTATTCGTGGCCATTCAGCCGGGTTAGCCGGGCGTATATGATCGCCGCCAAGCGGCGAGTAAAATTCCAGGGGATAGCCGACGTCTCTTCGGGGAAATGGCCGGGAAAATCTTTAATGAACGCTTCTATTAAGATCATTGTTCGTACAACTCAATGGGTAACAGGTCGGGGTCGGCGAAGAAAGTAAATCGTTTGTTTGTAAATTCGTCGATTCGGATGGGTTCGACGGCGACGTCTTTTTCGATCAGCCGACGGACTGCTTCGTCAAGATCAGGCGTTTGGAAAGCAAGGTGGCGCAGCCCCGTCGATTCAGGTCGGGAAGGACGCAGAGGGGGCGAAGGGAATGAAAATAATTCAATGATATACCGTCCGTCGAGCGACAAATCCAGTTTGTAGGATTGTCGCCCGGCGCGGTAAACTTCGCGCTCTATGACCAATCCCAAAACGTCCGTGTAGAACGCTTTGGATTTTTGGTAATGGGAGCAAATGATGGCTATGTGGTGGACGCCGTTGATCAAATCCATATCGCTATTTACCGCCGGAATTTTGCAATTGGGCAATCTCTTCTTTGAGCTTGACGATGCGGTTTTCCGGGTTCGGGTGCGTGCTCATAAATTCTGATGGCCGGTTATTGCCCATGACCTGCTCCAGGATCTCCATCACGCGGATCATTGCGTTGGGGTCGTGCCCGCTTTGAAAAGAATAGCGCACGCCAAAATGATCAGCCTCAAGTTCATCGTTCCTACCGTATTTCAAATTGATCATGTTGCCGACGTACGAAGCGATTTGAGCTCCCGTAGCGGAGCCGCTCATAATGACGGCTGAATTGACCAATCCTTTTTCCAAATCCTGTTTGGCCATTTGTTGCGCCGAATGGCGCGCGATGACGTGGCCGATCTCGTGGCCCAAGACGCCGCTCATTTCGTCTTCCAGGCGGTCTTTGTCCATTCGCTGAATGAGGCCCTGCGTAATAAAGATCTGGCCGCCGGGGAGGGCAAAAGCGTTTACGGTTTGCTGGTCGGCCAGCGTATGGAACTGAAAATGACCGTAATAAGGGGATTTAGCCGCTTCGGTCGTGTTAACGAGATTCATTCCTACTTTGCTAACCAATTGCGAGATCGGTTCGGAAGCCGGCACTTCGCCGCCCATTTGCGCAGCCATTTCGGGGGCGGATTGCACGCCCATCGCAATTTCCTGCTCCTGCGTCATCCCGACATGTTGCTTTTCCCCGGTGACTGGGTTGACGGACGTTTTGGATAAATAGGAAAAGTAGGAAAATGCGGCCAGGACGGCCATTATTAATAACCTGGTTTTAATACCGCTGTCCATCATCGTTGCGTAATTTGAATTTAAATAAAGTGAATTATTAAAAAACGGGGAGCAGAGGCGGTTAGAACATTTTTGCCCACCCCCACCTAAGCAGTAACAAAAATAAGATAAATATGGCAATCAGCTGATAAAAACTCATCGAGATAAAAGCGATTAAATGAATCTTGTCCAGCAGCCACATAAAAGCGATTACGCCGAAGATCATGGTTACCAATCCTGATAATTTGTCAAAACCAGGGATCAGGTCAAAATCTACATTCCGCCGGATAATGAACAACGCGGCGAACATCGAAACGACCGGAAGAATCTGGGTGAAAACGTCGGATTGCAGAATACTGCGCCGTTCGAACAGGAAAAAATAGACGTCCAGCGCCACAGCGAAAATTCCCGGAACGCACGCCAAGTAGATCAGCGTCGCATATAAATATTTCCAGGGCGATTCTCCGCCTTCCCCGGCGCCCGTGAAGCCGGCAATGGCGGCAGTCAGCGGCAGGGCGAGAAAATAGAACCAGACAATATACGGATTTTGCCCTAAATGATCGAAAAGTTGTTGGAGCGTCATACCGGTAAAAATTATTCTCGCAAACCTAATAAACTTCCTGCAGCGATTCTATGGTCTTTTGTATAATTTTGCGGGTGGCGTGAAATAACCGCTTTGGGAAAGTTTAAAATAGGATCTTTCCATTATCCCGATTTATTGATTTTATTAATTAAATTAGCATTTGAACAATGTAATAGTTTATTATGGAATCTTACTCTATTCATTGAAGAAGAGCGATCAACAATTCAAAAATCAGGTCTGGGTTTCCGTAAGCGCTTTATCAAGTTTTTTAACATGAAAATATTTGCTCTATTTGTTTGTTTTTTGACCTTATCCCAGTCCGTCCGGGCGCAGGACCCCGATCAGCCGCACGGACGTTTGCTTTCCGGCCCGATGCTTGGTTATATCGAACACCGCGAAACGGCAGTCTGGCTGGAAGTATCTTCCGACGCCGGAACCGTTAAAATTGAGTACTGGAATAAAGCGACGCCCGACGATCTGCATATTGCGACGGCTGGCGTGATCGCAAAGGATGAGAATACGCCTTTCGTCGGCGTACCACTAAAATTTGTGCTGGGCGGTCTGGATATGGGCTCCGAATATGCCTACCGGATCGAGATCGACGATCAGAAAATAACCGTTCCTTTCCCGACGTCTTTTAAGACCAAAACCCTATGGGAATGGCGGACGCCCGCACCCGATTTTTCTTTTTTGCTGGGATCCTGCTTCTATATGAACGACGCGCCCTACGACCGACCGGGCAAGCCGTATGGTAAAGACCCGTCCATTTTAGAAAAAATGGGCGATATGCCGACCGATTTTATGTTGTGGATGGGCGACAACCTGTATTTCCGGGAGGCGGATTACAGCTCGCCTTCCGGGATGGATTATCGCTACAGTTTCAACTTCCGCGCGCCGGAAATGCAAAAACTACGCGGTACGCGGGCCAACTATGCCATCTGGGACGACCATGATTTCGGGTCCGACGATTGCGACAAAACGTTTGAATATAAAGAATATTCGCTGGAAAAATTCAAGGAATACTGGGCGAATAAAACCTACGGCGAACCCGACGTTCCGGGTATTTATTCCAAATTCAAATGGAGCGACTCGGAGTTTTTCCTGACCGACAACCGTTATCATCGCTCGCCTGATTTTTTACCTGACAGTACCGATGGCAAGCCAAACCCGGAAAAGCGCCACCTGGGAGCCCGCCAAATGGAATGGCTCAAAAACAGCCTGATCTTTTCAGACGCAGTTTTTAAATTTGTCGTCGTGGGCGGACAGGTTTTGAACCCTATGAACGGCAAGGAAAGCCTTTATCATTTCCCCGTCGAATATCACGAACTGATGAATTTTATCCGGGACCGCAACATCAGCGGAGTAATATTTTTGACCGGCGACCGGCACTTTAGCGAGTTGATTAAAAATACCGAAGCCGGATCGTATAATATGTATGATTTTACCTGCTCGTCTGTTACGGCGGGGCCGGAAAATATAACCAAAAAACCAGAGTTCAATAATCCTCTGCGCGTTCCCGGCTCTTTGTTGATGGAAAATAATTTTGGAAAGATCAGCGTATCCGGCAAAAAAGGCGAGCGAAAACTGATTTTAGAAACTTTCGACGTGAAAGGCGTCAACCGGTGGCGCTACGAAATTAACCAGCGCGAATTAAAATCTCCCGGCAAATAAAGGGCCAATTATTTCCGGTCTGAATTTTTTGATGAATAAAGGAGATTGCACCCTGAAGACCATGCCTTACAGCGACAAAGATTGTGCCACACAACCGACGGGCGCCCAAAATACAGAGGCGGCTACTTTTAAGATCAAAAGCTATTCGCAGGTAAAAATCGCGGCAGCCGATATAAAAACGCAGATTGTAGTCAACAAAAAAGTAGTGATCGTAACGGCCAATAGCTGACGTCTACTTAAAAAAATACAAAATGCAGCTCTATTTTAGTACGTTTGATGCTTTCAACCGCGTTTCCTATACTGCCTAACCCGTCCTGCAATAAATTGCCGGTTCCAATGACCGCGCCGATAGAAGGAATAAAGACAAACCTCTTCGAAAACTTTATCTCGACGCCCACTCCCGTTTCCAAAGCGGTTTCGCCTTTTTTGAGATTGACCAGTTTATTTAAAGTACTTTCGGAAAGGTCGCCAATATAACGGACGCCAACAAAAAAAGCGGGGTTTAATTTGTATTGATACGTTTTAAACACAAAATGAACGGGGATCTCAAGGGTGAGGGGGGCGATACTGGTTTTTACCTGCACGCCTTGCCGGTCGTAAGAAAGATTGGCCGCCTGAAAATTTAGCTGCGGCTGCGTGTTTAGATACCACCAACGTTTAAAATTCATGCGCAATGCCAGTCCGACATGAAACCCCAGGGTAGAATGCGCTTCAATTTTTTTAGCCGTCGACGTCGAATCCATTTTATTCTGCACGGAAATAGAGACCAGGTCCGGGCCCAGGGCAAGGCCCAATTGGAAAAGCCTTAACGGGTCGCGCGCATTTCTTGCAGCGTCTTTGTCAGAAATCCGAACGGCATGACCGGCGTCCGGTGGGGCAGTATCGGGTACAACGGTCAAAGCTTTGCAAATAAAGGAGTTATCATAAGAAAAGGCGCCGACTGAAACGCGACGCTGGTTAAGACTATTCGCCCAAAGGTTAGAAAGACTTGCTCCTAAAAAGAGTATTATCCCTATTACTAATGTTTTTTTCATCTGAAAGTTAATCTATTTGGATCTGTGTGAATATTTGTAACGTCAAAATTAAATGATTAAACCAGCCTAAATCGCGCAAACTTTTTGGGGCGGAAAATCCAGGAAAGGGACGTCTTCTTTTTTTCAAAAATAAAAGCCGTCCCTTTTCTCCTCCCCTGCGCGGACGCGTAGCGCTATTTCACAAAAATGGTCATGCGAACAATTTTTGATAGAATTACCGGATATAAGACCTAAGAAATGATGCAAGCCAAGATATATTATATTATACGAATAATGGGTTAAAACTAGCAAAAGTGGATAAACACCGGTTTGCCTTTTTAGATATCCAACTATAAACCATTTTGAATAAGGCGTTTTTGAGGACCCTTTTAGTTTGACCTTTCCTCAAATTGACTGCTGTCTGAGGGAACGGT
>JBBRMZ010000132.1:0-13214 GCA_038230555.1 Chitinophagales bacterium | reverse complement strand
TGAAGTTAAAGGCGAAAAGCAGTTATCCATTGCGCTGAATAATAAAAATTCTCAGTTAGAAGAATTTGTAGTTACGAGTCAGGCAGCGGTGCGCAATACAGAAACGCCGGCGCTTGGCGTAAATATAATGAGCATGCGCTCCATTGAAAAACTGCCTCCTGCGGCGGGCGAAGTCGACATAGTAAGGAGTTTGCAAATGTTGCCGGGTATATCCTCGGTTGGGGAAGGAGCGAACGGAATCAATGTTCGCGGGGGAAATGTGGATCAGAACCTGATCTACTTAGATAATATGCCAATCTTTAACCCGACTCATTTATTGGGTTTGTTTTCCCTGTTCCCGACGGACGCCGTGCGGGAGATCGACGTGTACAAAGGAAGCATACCGGCGCGGTATGGCGGACGAACCTCTTCGGTACTCGACGTAAAACTGACCGAACCCAGCCTGGAATCATTCAAACTAAAAGGCGGTATAGGCCTCATATCCAATCGTTTAAGCGCGGAAATACCGGTCTTTAAAGATAAACTTTCTATATTGTTATCGGCGCGGGCTTCTTACAATGAGTACTTGGTCAACTTATATAACGGCGCATTTGTGGATACGCGGGTCGAGAAGCCGATACCGAACAATCATGCGAATTTTTACGATCTGGCGGGTAAAATACTTTACAAACCGACGGAAAAAGACGCCATCACTTTTTCAACTTACCGGAGTAACGATCAATATGCAGTAGATTCTTTGTTTGCTATTGCCGGGGCGCTGGCTAACAAAGCGACGATTCAATACGGGCACCAAAATTATGCGTTGCGATGGAACCATTTTTATAATAACCAGTTGAATTTCAACGTGCTGGCTGTTTCTTCTGATTATTCCACCAAAACGGAGTCGTTGGACAGCGCGAACGCTTTGGTTTTCAATACCGACGTTGCTTACAAAAATTTAAAGGCAGAACTGACCTATATACCCAATTCCAGGCATCGGGCGATCGGCGGAATCAGCGGAATCCGTTACGATATATCGCCCGGCCATTTGCAACCGCTCAACGGGTCCGGTATTTTACCGGTATCGCTACAAAAAGAACAGGCGTACGAAACGGCGCTTTACGGGTCGGATGAATATGAAATTTCTGACAGGCTTTTGATCGACGGAGGGTTGCGGATTGTTCAATATTTTAATACAGGCCCCTATCAGCAAGCATTATACGCTGAAAATCAACCTAAGACCCTCAACTCTATTGTCGATACGGCCAGCATCCGGTCGGGAGGAACAGAATCCAGTTATATGCGCTGGGAGCCGCGGCTTGCTTTACGGTATAAACTGGATGATAAAAATTCCCTGAAAGCCGGGTACAACAGGATGAACCAATTCATTCAGATTCTGTCCAATAATACGACGCCGCTGCCCAACGCGCGCTGGCAGACGTCCAACCGGTATATTCCTCCAGAGCAAAGCGACCTTTTTTCTGTAGGATTTTTTCACGATACGAAAGAGCGGTTCTGGGAATATTCGATAGAAGCGTATTATAAAACGCAGAGCAACCTGTTTGACTATACTAACGGTGCTAACCTGGCCACCAATACGGCGATTGAAACGCAACTCGTTAAAGGACAGGGCAAAGCGTATGGAGTCGAATTTTTACTGAACAAAAAGAAGGGAGTAATGACCGGGTGGGTGAGTTATACGTACGCGCGTGCTTTGGAAAAAGTAACCGGAGATTTTCCGGCTTCGGAAAAACTCAATAACGGCGATTGGTTTTCCAGCTCCATCGATAAGCCGCATAGCTTAAACGCGTCCATTAATTTTCAATCGGAGCGTCACAATATATGGTCGTTTATTTTTGTATATAATACCGGAAGACCTTATACGGCGCCGGTCAGTTTTTACCGCGTGAACGACGCGTTTGTTCCCGTTTTCACCGACCGCAACAACGGGCGGCTTCCGGATTATCACCGGCTGGATTTTTCCTGGACCATTAAACCAAGCGGAAGTAAAGCTCATTGGGAAAGTTCATGGGTATTTGCGGTCTATAATTTATACGGCCACCGCAATGTGTATTCTTATTTTTTCAAACCCAATGGGCTTGGCTTCAAACCGCTGGAGTTGAGCGTTTTTCCGGCCCCGATCGCTTCGCTGACCTATAATGCGACTATTAAATAAATGCGAATGAGGAATAATGAAGTTGACTAAAGCGGCGTTTTGGTTATGGATCATCTTTGAAGGACTGCATTGTCAATATCCGGTAGAAGATTATAGTCAGCCGGAAAAGAAATCTTTTCTGGTTATTTATGGGCGTTTTCAATGTTTTTTCTACCAAAACAAAAGTTATTTATATTGATATGACGCAGGATATACCGGGCGGCTCGCGAACGGTTATTCAAGAGACGCTTTTACAACCGCCGCCGCTAGCCGCTCCGCTTCCATGTGTGGAAGGGCCGGGCAGAACAAAAATTAGACCAATTGGATGGATCGATTAAGAATAATAAAAGATATGAAGAAACATTGGATCAGGAACGCGCTTTTTTTAGGGGCTCTGGTTACCGGGATACGTTGTCAATATCCGGCGGACGGGTATACGCAGCCGGATAAGAAAACTTTCCTGGTGATTAATGGGGAACTGACGGGTTCGTATGGAAAAGTAACGGTTGAAAATTCGGTGCAGGAGATCGGTTCATATAATAATTATGCAACGCCGCCTGCGGTCGCTTCCGTTATTTATGTTACAGATAGCAAAGGGCAAAAATTTACTTTTAAAAGCGGGGTAAAAGATTCAAGTTTTCATGCGGTAACGGGAGAAACTTATCAATTATTTGTGCAGGCGAACGGTAAAATGTATCAATCGACGCCTGAAAAAGTTCCGGTTTGCCCGGATATTGATTCCGTTGCTTTCAGGTTTAACGTAAATTCAGACCTCGTGGCCGCTAATCCGTTGCGCAACGGGTTCGACGTCAGCGCGCGCGGCAAAGACGATCCGGGGACGGAGAATTTCTATCAATGGGACTGGATACATTATATTAAAGTACTATACTGTGCTACTGTGAAGGGGTCTAATCCGCCGCAGGGACTTTATTGCGACGGTAATTGCTGGGATATTACTAAAAACCCGTCCATCATTGTTTCGTCGGACGCGCTGATCAACGGTAAAAATTTTGATATACCGATTGTACGGGTTCCGTTTTTGGAGCCGCCTAACCGGTATTATTTAAGGGTGGAACAGCGTGCGATCACTAAAAATACCTTTATATATTTCGAATCGTTAAAAACGCAGACGCAATCGAACGGGACGCTGTTCGACGTGCCGTCGCAAACGGTTTTTAACCCGAACGTTCATTCGGTCTCCGATCCGACGGAGGCTGTTTTGGGCGTGTTTAACGTTTTTGCTTCTAAAGTTAAGATCATTTATATAGATATGACCGTTGACGAACCGGGTGGGATGAGAACAATCATTCCCGAGACGCTCTTACAGCCCTTCCCTTTGGCCCCGAATGCTCCCTGCGTAGAAGGCCCCGGACGAACAAAAATCAAACCGGAGGGCTGGGTTGATTAATAATGAAGAACGATGAATGTTGAATGATGAATGGCGATTAAATTTCTTTTTTCCTGCGGTCGTCCCATTGTATAAAATATAATTTATCAAATACTTAAAGCGTTCCGCTATAACGGCGGAACGCTTTTTTTAATAGGAGGCTTTGAGGATCGAATTTCAAATTTAAAACTTTAATTTTTGCCCATATAGTTTATAAAAACTAAGAGAAAGCAACCGTAGCGTTTCGTTTTTCGTAGGTAGGTAATAAAATATGAAATCACATTTTATTGAAACGCTTCATGGTATTATTAAAAAATAGCAGGGTATATGACAGGCAATTTTGATTTTCTGAACAGAGTTTACGCTATGTTGTTGCAGTTCGCGCCTAAGGTTGTTTTAGCGGTTATCCTTTTGTGGGGCGGCTCCTGGATCATCAACCGGGCGGTAGACGCGGTGGCCAAAACCATGCGGGCGCGCCGCGTGGACGCTACCATACGCCCTTTTTTTACATCTATGGTTAACGTCCTCCTGAAAGCAATGCTGGCGATCAGCGTAGCGGGCCTTTTTGGAATACAAACGACGTCGTTTGTAGCCATTTTTGGAGCGGCCTCCCTTGCTATCGGTCTGGCTTTACAGGGTAGCCTGGGACATTTTGCGAGCGGCGTAATCCTGTTAATTTTTGAACCGTATCGCGTAGGAGATACGGTGACGCTGAACGGTCAAACCGGCACGGTGGAAGCGATCCAGATTTTCAACACGATTTTATGCACGACGGACAATAAAAGGGTTTTTATTCCTAACGGCTTAGTTACTTCCAATATCATTACAAATATTTCAGCTCAGGGCTTTCTGCGGGTAGAAGTCAATTTTTCCTTTCCCGACAAAGGCGATATAGAACAAAATAGAGCGCTCATTAAGCGCGTCGTCGACGTCTGTCCATTAATATTGAGCGACCGCCCTACAGATATATTGGTCGGCGAGTCGGGTCCCGACGTCGTAACTTTCATTGTTCGCGCCTGGACTAAAAGTGGAAACTACTGGTCGGTTTATTATTATTTACAGGAAAACATACGGAAGGCGACGGCAGAAAAGGCTAATGTGACGGCGCCTTAACGAATTCGACCTCAGCTAATGATTTCAAAGCCGGTTATAGAATCGCCTGTCCGTTAAAGCCCTTCCTTAAAAATATATTTTGTTTTTCCGGTAAAAGCCGTATTTTCGCAACTACAATCCTTATAGCGCCTACCGGAACGGGATGCAGGTAAGCGGCTAGTCATCGGTTTGACCCCGTTAACCTCTACTTTCTAATTTTAAGATTTTATCGATCAACTTGTAACAATACTGAAAGACCGCCAACTATGCAAACAGAAGCTTTACAAGTTTTTATTATCCAGAAATTAGAAAAAGAACTTCCGCACTACCTGACCTATCACAACGTGCAGCATACCAGGGACGTCATGCGGCACGCTAAAAAGCTGGCTTTAGAGGAAGGCGTTGGAGCGGAAGACTTAGATATTTTAATTACCGCCGGCCTGCTTCACGACGTCGGTTTCGTAGAATCCTATCATAACCATGAAGATGTCTCCTGCCGTATAGCCCGCGAAACGCTACCAAATTTTGATTATTCGGAAAAACAAACGGATAAAGTATGCCAATTAATTATGGCTACCCGTATGCCGCAGCGCCCACAAAACCGCTTGGAAGAAATTATTTGCGACTCCGACCTCTACTATTTGGGGACTGCCCAGTATACCGCCGGTAGCGAAGCGCTTTATCACGAGCTGCAACATACCGACGTCGTTAAAAGCAGGAAAGAATGGATGGTCGAACAATCCGATTTTTTGACGGCGCATCAGTATTTCACCGACGCCGCCCGCGAAAAACTCGACGTCAAAAAACGCCAGAATCTCGACGATTTAAAGGACCTGACTATGCCCGTCAAAGAGCTCAAGCACGACGGGTTTACTTTTGGCGATATCCTGTTGATCGTGGCGGGCGTCATCACGGCGGCTTTCGCGCTCAAAGGCTTTTTGGTGCCGAATAATTTTTTTGACGGCGGCGTGACCGGCGTTTCCCTGCTTATCCATGAAATTTACCATTTTAACCTGGCGTTTGTCATACTGGCGGCTAACCTGCCCCTGATTATGCTGAGTAATTTTGTGATTAGCCGGCGGTTTGCTGTCAAAACCCTATTCTGCATTATTATGCTGGGCCTTTGCCTTAATTATATCAATTATCCCGTTATCACCGACGATAAGCTTTTGGTATCTATTTTCGGAGGTTTTTTCCTCGGCGTCGGCATTGGCCTGACCATGCGGGCAGGCTGCGCGGTGGACGGCATCGAAGTGCTGGCGCTCTATACCTGGCGGCGTTCCAGCTTTACCATCAGCGAAATCATCCTGGCGCTGAACATCATTATATTCAGCCTGGCGGCTTTCCATTTTGGGATACCGGTCGCCCTATATTCTATGCTTACTTATTTTACCGCCTCCAAAACAGTGGATTACGTCGTGGAGGGGATCGAATCCTATACCGGCGTGACCATCATCTCCGCGAAAAGCAAGATCATTAAAGACCGGCTGGTCAACGAATTGGGCCGCGGGATCACCGTTTTCAAAGGCGAGCGCGGTTTTTTGCCGGGCGCATTCGACGTGCATGAGGATTGCGATATTATTTTTACCGTGATCACCCGCCTTGAGTTGCGCAGGCTCAAAAACCTCGTTTCGGAAGTTGATCATAAAGCGTTTGTTTTTGCAAATGCTATTCGAGAAACTTCCGGGGGAATTATTAAGCGGCGGCATATGCACTAATGAAATTGGGCGCGGAGACTCGCCCTTCTCCTTCCCGATCGACCATGTTGTACCGAAAAGTTTAGATGGAACTTCCGACGTTGATAACTTAACCTATACCTGTTTCAACGCCTTTTGAAAACAAACGAGCCATGAAACCATTTATAAAAACCTTACTGTTTCTGATCTTGCCTATTTGCATGAGGTCGCAAAATACTTTCTTTTATACCCCCGATACAAAACAGGAGGCGGATAGCTTGGGCCTGATTTTGCAAACCACAAAAAACGACGTCCTGAAAATGTCGTTATACAAAGACCTGGCTTTTTTCTATTCTGAAATCAATAGAGATTCGTCGCTTTTCTTCGCCGAACAACAGTTAGCGTTAGCGAATAAACTGGGTCAAAAACTTTGGCAGGCAGCCGGTCTGACGCAAATCGGATATCTCGCCCAAAGATTAAATAATTACCCTAAATCGCTCGTCTCGTTAACGGAAGCCGCAAAAATAGCGGAAGAGGAGACCAATGAGAGCGCCTGTTTACTACCAGCAAAATTTTCCGGGGACGGGGACGCTCATCATGCGCGTCTTGTTATTTTATCAACCGTCTATCAACAAACCGGGTTTTTATTTGGCGTTTTGGGAATAAATGAAAGAGCGCCCCCATATTATCAGAAAGCGCTTAAAATTGCTCAAATTTTTGACGATAAGGTGAGTTTGGGGGATATAAATATGAATTTTGGGGAATTCTATTTAAGAGCTAAAAAGCCCGATTCCGCATACATTGTTGAAAAAACGGCTTTACAATATTCCGAAATTTCCGGATACAAACAATTTCAGGGATTTATGCTGCGCGTAATCGGGCAGGCTTTCCTGCAAAAAGGAAAACTGGATTCCGCCAAAATATATTTATTGGAAGCCGTTCAAGCCAGTCAAATCCAACAGACTTTAGCCGACGAAGCCGACAGTTATATTCCTTTAGCAGAACTATACAAAAGCGCCGGTCAATCTGATTCAAGCCTGTTTTACGCCAAAAAATCTTTGAAAATCTATCAAAAAGTAGGCGTGCCCGCAGGAATGAATAACGCCTACGCTTCTATTTCAGCCGCTTATCAGTTGCAGGGCAAAGTGGATAGCGCTTTTTTATATTTAAAGATCGCCAAAGCGTTTGGCGATAGTTTAAGCAAAGCGGAAATTCAAAAAATTTATCAGTTTCAGAACATTGACTTTAGTTACAAAATTAAGCTCCAGGAAGCTGAAAAAAAGCAAGCGGATAGGTTAAATACCCTTAAATTCTATGGTTTATTGGGCGCGCTGGCTTTATTTTCGTTCGCCGGCTTGTTTTTGTACCGCAACAACCGCCAAAAGCAACAAGTGAATGAGGCGCTTCAACAACAAAAACAAAAAGTAGAAAGCGCTCTATCTCAACTCAAGGCCACGCAAACCCAACTCGTCCAATCAGAAAAACTCGCTTCATTGGGCGAACTCACCGCCGGTATCGCCCACGAAATCCAAAACCCCTTAAACTTTGTCACTAACTTTTCCGAACTCAGCGTGGATTTGGCGAAAGAGCTTCAGGAAGAAATCGAAAAACCCGATCTGGATAAAGATTTAGTTAAAGACTTGGCGGCCGACCTGAGCCAAAACCAGGAGAAAATCAACCATCACGGCAAACGCGCGAGCAGTATTGTAAAAGGGATGCTCGAGCATTCCCGCGCAAGTACGCGCATAAAAGAACCGACAGACGTCAACGCGCTGGCCGACGAATATTTGCGGCTGGCCTACCACGGGCTGCGCGCGAAGGATAAGGATTTTAACGCGACGATGGAGACGCATTTCGACGCCGCTTTACCAAAAATAAACATCATTCCGCAGGATATTGGACGCGTCATTTTGAATCTGGTGAACAACGCGTTTTATGCGGTTACGCAAAGAACAAAACGAAATGTCGCCAGTTACGAGCCGACAGTGACGGTAAGTACGCAGAAATTAGAAAACGGCGTCGAAGTTCGCGTCAAAGACAACGGAACGGGGATGCCGGAAACCGTGAAAGCCAAAATCTTTCAGCCGTTTTTCACTACCAAGCCGACAGGGCAGGGGACGGGGTTGGGGCTTTCGCTGGCTTACGATATTGTTACCAAAGGGCACGGCGGAAGTTTAACTACTGAAAGCGCGGAAGGAGTTGGGACGGAATTTGTTATTTTTCTACCTTTCAAGACCAACGGCTCATGAAATGGTTAATCTGCCTTTTTGTTGTAATTATACTTCCAGGCGCGGGCTTTTCACAGGGGCCTTTAAGAATTAATGCCTTGAAGCGCGATTTAGCGGTCGCAAAACAGGATACAAGCTGCGTATTGACCTTATCGGAATTATGCGGCGCTTATTCGCAAACCAATTTTGATTCCGCCATTGTATATGGCGAACGCGGGCTTGCCTTAGCGCGGAAGATTAAATTTTCAAGGGGCGAAATATGGGCTTTAACCGGTTTGGGAGGAACTTATATGAATCAGGGCGACATCCCCAAAGCGCTACAGAAACAATTGGAAGCGCAACAGATAGCCGAAAAAACTCATTATATAGTAGAAGAAGCGCAATCTTTAAAAGAAATAGGGTTTATTTATAATTACCTGAAAGATTACCCACAAGCGCTGACCTATGATCTAAAAGCCAGCCAAATACTTAAAAATTGCAACAGCGAAGAAGTAGTAGATGATCTGAAAACCAATGTTGATCTGAATATTGGCGCCAATTACATGTTGAATAACCAACTGGATTCCGCTAATATTTTTTTAGAGAAAATATATAAAGAAACAATGAATTCTTACTGGCATCCTATTGCCTTAAGGTATTTTGGAGAACTCCAGTTTCGCCTCGGCAATAGCAAAGCAGCCATAGAATATCTGCGCGAAAGCGTTAAAATTAATAAAAAGAACGGCGATGTCTATTCAAGCGCTCAGGCCAATAATACGATGGCCGGATTTTTTGACGAATTGAAACAACCGGATTCCTGTATTTATTATGCGAAAACCGGCTTGGACGACGGTTTGAAAATCGGTTATAAAAAGGCCATACTGGAAGCGAGTAACCTTTTATCCAAACAATTTGAAGCGCTGAACGATGTTACCCATGCGTTCTATTATCAGAAAATAGCCCGGTCAATGAACGACGAGTTGTACGGCGCTAAAAAAGTACTGGAATTACAAAAAACGTTATCCGATCAGCAGCAAAGCCAAAGCGCAAATGAAATAGAAAAGATCGGACGTCAAAACCAGTTAAAACAATATGCCTTATTAGCCGGATTAAGCATAACGCTTTTAACGGGATTGTTTCTTTATCGAAATAACCGCCTCAAGCAAAAAGCGAATGCTTTATTGCATAGTCAGAAAGAAGAAATAGACGTACAGCGGAACAAGGCAGAAAACGCGCTATCCGATCTCAAAGCCGCGCAAAGCCAACTCGTCCAATCCGAAAAAATGGCTTCTTTGGGGCAACTTACCGCAGGTATTGCCCACGAAATACAAAACCCGCTTAACTTTGTCAATAATTTTGCGGAGGTCAGCGCGGAGCTGGCGCAGGAGCTGAAGGAGGAAATAGCGAAAGCGGAATTGCCGGCAGTCAGGAAAGGAAGCATTGACGATCTGGTTGCGGACCTGATTCAGAATCAACAGAAAATCAACTTTCACGGCAAGCGAGCGGATTCTATTGTCAAAGGGATGCTGCAACATTCGAGAAGCGCCGCCGGGGTCAAAGCGCCGACCGACCTGAACCGGCTGGCAGACGAATATTTGCGGCTAAGTTTCCAGGGCCTGCGGGGGAAGGATAAAACGTTCAACGCCGCGCTGGAGACCCGGTGGGACGAAAGCCTGCCCGCTGTCGGTTTAGTCGCGCAGGACGTCGGGCGGGTATTGGTCAACATCTTTACCAACGCTTTTTATTCCGTCATGAAAAAGAAAAAGGAAACGGCGGGCGATTTTCAGCCAACCGTCGGCGTGGTTACGGAAAAAAAAGGGAATTTTGCGGAGATCAGGATCCGCGACAACGGCTTGGGGGTTCCGCTGAACGTCGTGGAGAAAATTTTTAATCCTTTCTTTACCACGAAACCGGCGGGCGAAGGCACGGGGCTGGGGTTGTCGCTGAGTTATGAAATCATTGTCAAAGAGCATGGCGGTTCTCTACAAGTGGAATCAAAGGAGGGGGAGTTTGCAGAATTTATTATTAGGTTGCCGATATGAGCTCTCAGTTGGTAGAAATTAGCGTCTTATCATTTAAAAACTTACATGCCTTATGAAAATATTGGTTGTCGACGACGAAAAAGACATACAGGCGCTGTTTGAGCAGCGATTTCGCCGGGAAATCAGGAGCGGGGAAATGATTTTTGCCTTCGCCTTTTCGGGGGAAGAAGCGCTGCAATTTTTGAAGGGAATTTCGCATGAAGCGGTGCTAATCTTGTCGGATATTAATATGCCGGGCATGAGCGGACTACAGTTATTGAGGCGCATTAAGCAGGAATTTGAAAAACCGCCGCCGGTAGTATTGATGATCACGGCTTACGGCGACGACGAAAATTATGCCGAGGCCATGAAATGGGGCGCGGATGATTTTTTGACCAAACCCTTAGATTTCACCAAACTGAAAGAAAAACTTAAAACCCTGCTGACATGACCAAAATATTAGTGGCAGACGACGAAACGGACCTGGAGATACTGATTAAACAAAAATTCCGTAAGCAGATACGGGAAAAGGAATTTGAGTTTGTATTTGCGATCAACGGTTTCGACGCTTTGGAAAAATTAAAGCTGCACCAGGACGTGGATATTTTGCTCAGCGATATCAATATGCCGGTCATGGACGGGCTGACGCTACTTGCTAAAATGGGCGATCTGAACCCGGTCATCAAATCGGTCATTGTTTCTGCTTACGGCGATATGGATAATATCAGGAGCGCCATGAATAAAGGGGCGTTCGATTTTATCTGTAAGCCGGTTAATTTTGAAGACCTGGAGCTGACGGTCAGGAAAACCATTAAGCAGGTGGCGCAGATCAAAGAAACCTTAAAAGCCATCAAGGAAAATAACATCCTGCGGATGTATGTGGACGAGTCCGTATTGAAATATATGAACCGCCAGGAATTTGAAAATTCGCTGATCTTGAACGAGACAGTAGAGGCGACGGTGGCGTTTATAGATATCTGCGGATTTACGGCGATCACGGAAAAAGAACCGGCCGATACGGTTGTCACCCTCCTGAATAAGTACTTTGACGTAATGGTCAAAGAAATCATCGCGCAAAAGGGATATATAGATAAGTTTATTGGCGACGCGATCATGGCGGTTTTTAGGGGCGAATATCATTTAGACAGAGCCATTGATGCCGGCTTGGCCGTGCGAGAAATTATTAATAACCTCCCCAAAGAATCTAAAGAATTTCCGTTTACTCCAAAGGTGTCTATCGGTATTCATACGGGGGAAATGGTTTCAGGCAACATTGGTTCTGTCGCCCTGCGGCGGCTGGATTACACGGTCATCGGAGACGTCGTTAACACGGCTTCCAGGTTGCAAAATATAGCCGAGCCGGGACAGATCGTTTTATCGTCCAAAGCGTATGAAATGGTGAAAGAGTCTTTTAATTTTAAAGAACTGGGCGAAGTTTCTTTGAAAAATAAAGCGGAACCGGTCAAAATCTATGAAGTAACGGGATAGCCGCGTAAATTGGATCAATTTATAAATAAAAATATAGTATGTCTTTAAACCTTATTGGCAGGACTAAATAGGGATATAATTAAATTTTTTGGGAATAATAGCGGAAAATATTTGGCGAATAAAAATCTTATGCGTAATCTTGCCTTACAGTTGTCTATTTGACGTCTAAACAATTACGCCTTCCACCCGGCCTTCACATTTTTAGAACAGTTTTTACAGCCGTTCTTGCAATAGTTCAACATAGAGCTACCTGCGCTATTTATTAATTTTTCGGAATTGGTATTCCTGAAAGAACTGATCTGACTTAAACCTCGGAGTCTGGAGCTCATTTATGAACTTTACTTTATCTATGTATAAGCTAAGTTGTATTGATTAACTAAATTTTCTAATTCTAAACATTCCTCACTTACTAAAGATTATGGGATCAAAAAAGAACTTTTTATGGAAGGGGGTTCTGACCATGTTGGCGGCGCTATTTTTTATGGCGGGCGTCTCGGCGCAGAACCGAACGGTGACCGGTAAAATCATCGACGGGAAAGGCGAAGCGCTGATTGGCGCGAGCGTTCTCGAAAAAGGAACCACAAACGGAACAGTGACGGACGTGGATGGTGCCTTTAGTTTAACCACGAAAGGAAGCGGAACTCCGACGCTGGTGGTTTCATTTGTAGGTTTTCAGAGCCAGGAATTTACGGTGGATGCGAGTAACGTGGTTAATATGACCATGTCTTCTTCCGCAGCTTTGGACGAGGTGGTAGTAACGGGTTACCAAACGGAAACCAAAAGGCAGCAAACGGGCGCCATATCGACTGTAAAAGCGAAAGATCTGGTGGCTATTCCTTCCGGAAACGTGGAACAGCAATTACAGGGACAAGTTGCGGGATTAACGGTGATTACCAGCGGTCAGCCGGGGACGGCTAGCCAGGTTCGTGTTCGGGGTTTCGGCGCGTTTGGCGGTAACGAACCTTTATACGTGGTCGATGGTCTGCCCGTTGGCGGAAGTAGTTTCATTCCTCCCGACGACATTGAATCGACTACCGTTTTAAAAGACGCGGCGTCGGCGTCCATTTATGGAGCGCGCGCGGCAAACGGGGTAATTGTAATTACTACAAAAAGAGGCAAAAGAGGCACTAAAGGCGTCGACGTAAGCTACGATATGTTGATCGGCGCTACCGATCCGGGCAAAGGAGTCAGTATCATGAACCCGACCGA
>JBBRMZ010000131.1:0-13833 GCA_038230555.1 Chitinophagales bacterium | reverse complement strand
TGCCAGGTGCGGTCGCTCAAAACGCCGATTATGGGCTGCACCAGCAAGCCCGTAATCGGGCCGGCTAGGCTCAACAAAGGCAATTGTTCGGGATGCGCCCCCAAGAATTTGTAAATGGGATTGACGGCGCTTTGCTGAAGGCCAAAGCTGTATTGAATGCCAAAAAAACCGACATTCATATTGATGATCTGCTGAAAACTAAGCCTGGGTTTTGAAAGCGACATTTTTTATAAATATGAAATATGAAATATGAATGATGAAATATGCGTACGAAGTCCGGATAGAAATTCGAATAATTTACATATTGTCAGTTTATTGCTGCTGAAAGCTGAAAGCTAATAGCTAATTACTAAACTTGGATTAACCGGGTAACGTCCGAAATCTTCGCCGTAGACGGCCAGGCCGCCGTCTCCTTGAGTTTGTATGCGAAGGGTCAGAAAACCCTGGGCGACGGCTTTTTTTAATTCATTTTTGGATATGGGTACTTTGATTAGGTAGCCGTATGAACCCGCTTCCCGTAATTTTTTGTCTTTCAACTGACTGTTCCAGGATAGGACGCCCCGATGATCGGCAGGGTCGTCGGGCAGCATTACGGTTTTAATTTTTTGGCCGTCGATGAAGACGTCGACGACGGAGGGAAATGTCTTTTCGTCCGTCATGGGATAAGCGTTCGGATTCTTATGCGGAGACTCTTTTGCGCCCAGCATATAATCTTTATTGCCGTCAAATTTTTGATCTTTGTCCTTATCAAAAAGCTGCTTGGCGGAGGCTTCTAAAAGAATATACGCGACTTTTGATTTGCCTATGTTCGCCGAAGCGGTTACGGGAATTTGATATTCAAAATAACCTTTCCCGGCGCCGTTTGCTTTTAAACCGTCCATCACCAGCCAGGATTTTTGAGACCATTCGGACTTCTTAAAATCTTTTGGTAGCGCTTCCAGGATGGTAACGCCCGTTTTATTGTTTGGGGATTTCACGACAAAGTTGAATAAATTATGGTGTAAAACGGTTCCGTCGGCGTCTTTTAACGTCATTTTGACTATCCCTAACCCGGCAAGATCGGGCGCGTTTATTCTTAATGAAGGGAGCTGTTTTTGCATCCAGGGTTGGTAATCGAAAGGGACTTTGCCGGTCGTCAACGTTTTCGTTTCCCCGGTTTTATCCATAAAATCGACGGCATATTCGATGAATAAACGATCGCCCTTCATTGACTTGCCCGAATTGGCTGAAATAAAAAGCGGGATTTCCAGCGTTTCGCCGCCTTTCAAGGTTTTACAGATCTCGCCGCCGGTAGAGAGATAAAAAACCGAGTGAAAATCATTGACCGACATACCCGGGAACATTTCTTCCATGCCGGTGAATTTTTTGGTGCGGTCAAAACGCCAGTAGCCGTTCCATTCGTTGATGACGTCGTGGTGTTCGGTATAAAGCCAGCCGGCTATTTTTGGGTATTTTCTAAATGAATTCATCATCCGGTGATAATCCCACGACCAGTCGACGTCGCCCGTACTGCCGTCGTAGCCCCAGACGTTGCCGCATTCTGAATTTATATTTGGCTGATTTCCCTGCTTAAAGCCCTTTTCAAAATTATACGCGCTCCCGTCGAAGGTATTTTTATCTATCGTAGCCAATCGGTCTTCCCAGGCCCAGCCGGGAAGGTATTCATGCCAGGAATTAATATCTGTTTGCGTGTGCCCGCGTCCGCAGCAAACGGAATTGTCCTCGACCAGGCGGGTCGGATCAAGCGATTTTGCCAGGTAATACATGGACGCCACCCAGTTTTGAGTTCTTGGCAGGTAGCGATGCGATGTTTTTCCGTTTTCTACCACCGCCGTCGTAAGGCCCCAGGTCTCGTTGAACGTGATCCAGGAAAAAATAGCGGGATGGTTATAATCGCGTTTAATCATTTCACGAAGCGTATACTCGGATTCCGCCTGCGCGCGTTCGTCGGGTTCGCCCCAAAAATTGGGCAGATCGGACATGACCAGCAGGCCCAATTTATCCGCCCAGTACAATTTGCGGGGGACGTCTATTTTGATGTGCGTTCGGATTCCGTTCAGACCAATATCCTTTGCCAGCTGGATCTCATTTTTCATAAACGCGTCGGTCGGGAACGTATAAAAACCTTCCGGATGGTAGGACTGGTCGAGCGTTAACTGCAAATAAATCGGCTGATTGTTTAAAGCGACGTATGGATAGTTGGTATTTGGCAAATTGACGACCGAGATTTTGCGCATCCCAAAATACGATTTCACCGCGTCGTCCCCTATGGTCATTTCTGTTTCGTATAAAAATGGGTCTTCCAACGTCCATAAGCGCGGATTCGGAATGGCTATTTCGAAGGCTATTTTGTCCGTATTTTTAGGGATCGCCCGTTTTTCTACAATGTCGGCTCCCGGGGTTTTAACCCGAAAAGTAACCTCTCCGTCCGCTTTTAATTCGTTGGATAAAGCAATCTCCGCTTTAACCGTATTTTTATCAATATCGGGCGTAAAATGCGCCGACTCAATGAAAGTCGTTCCCCGTCCTTCCAAATAAATGGTTTGCCAGATACCGCGCGCGTTTCCGTAGCCTTGTTTGCCGTAGAGCGTAAAATCCCGTCGTTTATCGTCTACCCGGATAATCAGGTTTTGCGGACTACCAAATTTCGCGTATTGGGTGAGTTCAAAGGAAAATGGCGTGTATCCGCCCTGATGCTTACCGATCTGGACTCCGTCGAGCCAGACCGTCGTTTCCCAGTCCGACGCGCCAACCGTTACAAAAACCCGTTGGCGGAACCAGGACTCGGGAATAGTGATTGATTTTTTATACCAGCCATAATCGGCGTCCTCCTTTAATCCCGACAGCGGAGCCGCCCAGGAAAAGGGAACATTGATTCTTTTAGAGAAAACGGTATTCCCGTTCTGCCAGTTTTTATCCAGCCCTATATTAAGGCTGTCGAATTCAAAACCCCATACGCCGTTGAGGTTAAGCCAGTTGGCTCTTTCAAAATCGGGGCGCGGATGCTCGGGCAGGGGGATGGTTTGCGAAAAAGCGTTGGCGTAAATAAAGAGAAGAATAATCAGGTAGCTGGTTTTCATATAATTTATGATCAAAAATAGATTTCGTGCATTGAATTCAGTCCTGAAAACAGGAACTTATTTTTATACGCTCTTTTAGCGAGTTAAATGTAGTAATATTTTTATTTTTACAAAAAATAAGCGTTAAAATTATCTTCTTTATGTCGATTTCGAAATAATTGCCGCTTTCCCAAAAGCTGATTTTATCCGACGCCAGAACTCCGGTTAAATTTGTCCGGTAAAATAAAAGAATCAAATATGGCGCTTATCATTCATAAAATATATCTGACGGCTGATAGCTGATAAATTAAATACCATGCAGCGAAGAAATTTTATCAGGCTGACGGGCGCCACATTGAGCGGTTTACTTTTTGCGGACCAGGGTTTTGCCCGGGAATCGCCAAAAACAGCGCTTCAAATTCCGGTAAAGGTTTTTATCCGGTTGGAGGATGGCGTCCATGAGTTGATCTCGCCGGATAAATTAACCTGGACCTACAAAGACGTCGAAGTAAAACTTGCTCATCAGCATGGAGTTTTATCCGTCGCCCTGCGGGCGCCGCACAGCGCCGTCTTTAATGTTCAAATGCAATGGTCGTATCCGGTTTCCAACGACGCAACTATTCTTGGGGATCATTGGGAAAGAACTTACGGCGACGTTAATTTTCAACCTGTGAATTTCGAGAGAAAACTTCCCTGGTATTTCATTGAACACGACGGCAAGCATACGACCTGCTTTGGCGTAAAAACAGGCGGCTCGGCAATTTGCTATTGGCAGGCAGGCGGCGGCAAAATGCAGTTGACCCTCGACGTCCGAAGCGGCGGGGTTGGCGTCCGTTTAGGAGACCGGCGGTTGCGCGCGGCGGAGATCGTCGCGACAAAGAATTCAGGCGCAGAAAACGCTTTCGCTACTGCCCGCCGTTTTTGCGGCATGATGTGCGAAACGCCCCGCCTCCCCAAAAAGCCGGTCTACGGCGGTAACGACTGGTACTTTGCTTACGGTAAAAACTCAGACGCGCTCATTTTGGAGCATACGACCCTTTTGACGGAGCTTGCGCCGGATACCATTAATCGTCCGTTTTCTTTGGTAGACGCCGGCTGGGCCGCTTATTCGCCCGCCCTGCCTGACGATTGCTGCTGGGGCGACGATTTCAGTCGACCGAACGATCACTTTAAGGACATGGCCAAACTGGCCGAAAATATTCAGCAGTTAGGGATGCAGCCCGGAATATGGACCAGGCCGCTTTGCGCCAGGCACGACGACCCGGCTTCGCTTTTGTTGCCTAAAATTCCCGGCAGAGATAATCCTAAAAACCCTATCCTTGACCCGACTATTCCTGAAAATATGGAAAGGGTGAAACGAAATATTTCTCTGTATAACCAATGGGGGTATAAAATGGTCAAGCATGATTTTTCGACCTATGATATTCTCGGAAAATGGGGGTTTGAAATGGCGGCAGACGTCACGACGCCAGGCTGGCGCTTCAGCGACGATTCCAAAACAACGGCTGAAATTATCCTTCAACTTTACCGGTCTATCCGGGACGCCGCCGGCGAAATGTACCTGATCGGCTGCAACACGATCGGGCATTTATCTGCCGGGGTTTTTGAACTAAACCGCGTAGGCGACGATACCAGCGGAAACGAATGGGAGCGCACCCGAAAAATGGGCGTCAATACGCTGGGTTTCCGAATGGTGCAGCACAATAAATTCTTCTCCGCAGACGGCGATTGCGTGGGGCTGACCCATAAGGTTGCCTGGGAGAAAAATAAACAATGGATGCAATTGGTTGCAGAAAGTTCGACGCCATTGTTTATTTCCGCGCAGCCGGACGCGGTTGGCAAAGAGCAGAAAGATTTTATTAAACAATGTTTTACTATCGCTGCAAAACCTTTACCAGTCGCTGAACCAATAGATTGGCTGACTAATGAACGACCGGTTAAATGGAAACTGAATAATCAGTTAAAAACTTTTGACTGGTCATAAGTTAAGGAGTTATGAATTATGAGTTATGCGAATAATGGGTTAAAAACCAGCAAAAGCGTTTAAAAACCGGTTTACATTTTATAGATATTAAACCATAAACCAAGGTAAATACGGTGTTTTTAAAGCGCATTTTAGTTGCGCCTTTACCAAACCGACTACAATCTAAGAAGGTTGGTCAACCCTGAGTCGTGTATGCAACATATACGGCTTGAGTACGGCTTATGTACGGCTTAAAGGCGACTCGGGGGGCTGACGGACAACAAACGGCTGTCAAGGATAAACGAACGTCGGGGCCGGGATTTAGGGGATAAAAGGAGCTGCGCGCCTGTCATGTTCGCTTCCGGTTTTCGGGTCTATGGTCCTGGAGCCCTTTTTGAATTTTTTCAATTCATTATTCGCATGAGTTATTAATTTTTACTCACTTATTATCAAGGGGGTTGCTTAGGTTGAAGGCAGCGACTAACTTTATTCAACTATTAAACAAGATTTTTAAACTAACTTTTTAAACTAACTTTTAAATTTACGCTAATGACGAACTTCAAAATTTTTTTGTGCTGCGTGTGTTGCAGTTTTATTATTCAACAAAGCGACGCTCAACGGTATGAACCGAATTGGAAATCTTTGGGGCAATATAGCGTTCCCGATTGGTTCCGCGACGCTAAGTTCGGCGTTTTCATTCACTGGGGCGTCTATTCCGTGCCCGCTTTTGCCAACGAATGGTATCCCCGGAATATGTATCAAAAAGACAGCAAGGAGTATAAACATCAAGTTGCGACCTATGGACCCCTGTCTTCGTTTGGCTATAAGGATTTTATTCCCATGTTTAAAGCCGAAAAATTTAACGCAGACGACTGGGTAACGCTTTTCAAAAAAGCGGGCGCCCGGTACGTCGTGCCGGTCGCCGAACACCACGACGGTTTCGCTATGTACAAAACCGCGCTGACGAAATGGAACGCGGCAGAAATGGGTCCTAAGCGCGACGTTGTAGGTGAAATTGCCGCCGCTACCCGCAAACAAGGCCTGATCTTTGGGCTTTCCTCACATCGCATTGAACATTGGTGGTTCATGAACGGAGGCCGTCAGTTTGAGTCGGACGTTTTAGACCCGAATAACGCCGCTTTTTACGGCCCGGCGCGGGAAGAAACGGAGACCATGTCGCCCGAATTTATGAATAATTGGCTGATGCGCAATATCGAAATCGTCGATAAATACCAGCCGCAATTGTTCTGGTTCGACTGGTGGATCGAGCAGCCCGCTTTAGACCCGTACAGGAAATCTTTTGCTTCCTACTATTACAACAAAGGGCTGGAATGGGACAAAGGCGTCGTCATTAACTATAAAAACAATATTTCTTACCCTGAAAACGTAGCCGTCGTCGATTTGGAACGAGGTAAACTATCGGAAATCCGTAAAATCCCCTGGCAAACGGACGACGCCATCGGCAATAATTCGTGGGGATACGCGCAGGGAAATACGTTTAAATCCGCGCAATACGTTATTTCCAACCTAATCGATATTGTCAGCAAAAATGGCAATTTATTACTGAACATCGGCCCAAGATCCGACGGAACCATCACCGACGAAGAAACACAGGTTTTGTTGAACACCGGCAAATGGCTGGAAATTAATGGCGAAGCGATCTACGGAACTCGCCCCTGGAAAGTATTTGGCGAAGGCCCGACCGAATCTGCGAGCGGAGCGTTCGGCGACCAGAAAAAAGCCTTTATCTCCAAAGATATTCGCTTCACCGCGAAAGGCGACGTTTTATATGCCATTACTATGGTCTCCCCGGCATCCAATGAAAGCGTTTCCATTAAAGCACTTTCATTAAAAGCCAACAATGGCGTTATCGCCAACGTTGAATTGTTGGGAAGTTCGGAGCGCGTGAGGTGGTCGCAAACGGAAAAGGAGTTGTTAATTCAACCAGTCAATAATTATCCTTCGGGGAATGGGGCAGTTTTTCGGATTACTTTTAAAAAATGATTAATTTAGCGCACGATCAACTCCTCTCTCCCCGGCCCCGTAGAAATCATCGTTACCGGAGTTTTCAAATAATTAGCGATATAAGCGACAAAATTGGTCAGGTTATCCGGCAGGGATTCAAAATCGCGGATACCGTCTAAGGACTTTTGCCAGCCCGGGAAAGATTTATACAAAGGCGCAAGTTCCAAATCGGAGACATCGTAGGGCATGGCGGTGTGCCTGGCGCCTTCATATTCGTAATGGGTGGCCGCTTCGATGGTTTCAAAGCTGTTCATTACGTCGATTTTAGTGACGCCGAGTTGCGTGACGCCATTGAGCATGATGGTGTACAGGAGTTGCGGAAGGTCGATCCATCCGCACCGGCGGGGACGGCCCGTGGTAGCGCCAAATTCCGAACCTTCGCGGCGCAGGCGTTCGCCGGTGGCGTCGTGTAATTCCGTTGGAAAAGGACCGCCGCCTACGCGCGTACAGTAGGCTTTAGTAATGCCGATCACTTCGCCAATTTTTGAGGGCGCCACGCCGAGGCCGCTGCAAACTCCCGCCGTCACAGTGCTGGAGGAAGTAACAAACGGATAGGTGCCAAAATCAATATCGAGCATCGAACCTTGCGCGCCTTCCGCCAGAACCCGCTTGCCTATTTTCAATTGTTCATTGATATAATACTCGCTGTCGATGAGGCGCATTCTTTTCAGCGCTTCCACGCTTGAGAACCATTTGTCTTCTTCCGATTTCAGGTCAAACTCGATCGTCGGGTATAATTTCAGCAGGTGCAGGTGCTTTTGTTTAAGCGCTTCGTATTTCAGGGCAAAATTAGGCGACAAAATATCGCCTACCCGCATCCCGTTTCTGCCGGTTTTATCCATATAGGTCGGGCCAATCCCTTTCAGCGTGGAGCCGATTTTCAGGATTCCCTTTTGCGCTTCCGAACCCGCGTCGAGCATCCGGTGGGTCGGCATGATCAGGTGCGCTTTTTTAGCGACGAGGAGGCGGTCGGCATGATCGACTCCCGCCGCGTCAAGTTCGTCGATCTCTTTTTCCAGCGTAATCGGATCAATCACGACGCCGTTGCCGATGACGTTGATTAGCCCCTTCCTGAAAATCCCCGAAGGAACGGTATGCAGCACATATTTTTTACCGTCAAACACGAGCGTATGCCCGGCGTTAGGCCCTCCCTGAAACCGCGCAACCATATCGTATTGTTGGGCGAGATAATCCACAATTTTTCCCTTGCCCTCGTCGCCCCACTGCAAACCTAAAATCACGTCAATTTTCATAATCGTTTTGTTAACTATTTACCTAAAAAGAAACGCCAACTCAATATAATAACAATCAATAAGTTATAAAAAAATCATCTATAACTCATCACTTATACCCCTTTAAGAAGACCTCAAGTCTCCAAAAAGACGACAAAAATACAAAACCTGATAAACATTCGATGTTTATCAGGTTTTTTATTCAGTAGAATTATTTCCGTGAATCTTAATCGTTGAGGAGGCTTTCTTCGGTGGCCAGATGGTATTCGCGCTGCTTTTGGCAGGTTCCGCAAACGCCGTATAGATTGAGCGAGTGGTGACGGATTTGGAAATTCAGCAATTCGCCCGCCATGTTTTTGATGTTCTGGATGCGCGGATCGCAAAACTCCACCACTTTGCCGCAATCAACGCAGATCACATGGTCATGCTGCTTGGAACCGAACGACTTTTCAAACTGCGCCAGATTTTTGCCAAACTGGTGTTTTCGCACCAGGTCGCAGCTAACCAGCAACTCAAGGGTATTATAGACGGTCGCGCGGCTAACGCGGTAGCTTTTGTTTTTCATGTGAATATACAAGGCTTCCGCGTCAAAATGATCGTCGCGCTTATATATTTCCTCCAAAATCGCGTAGCGTTCGGGCGTTTTGCGGAACCCGCTTTTTTCAAGGTGCGCGGAAAAAATCTTACCGACTTCTTTGATCAGGTCGGCTTCGTTTTTATTAAAAGGCATAAGTCAAAAAATTATGAGTTATGAATTATGAGTTATGAAATTTCTAATAATTCATTCTCAATAAACCGCGAAAGCAAAAACTTCTTTTTCTTTTTCGAGCGTCAACTAAGGGAAATTTTTATACATAGCTGTTTAGATTCAAAAGGCAAACAATAGTAATAATAAACTTGCCTTCCCGTAGAAATAAAATGAAACGGCGTCAAAAACTGACCTATAATTAAAGCTGACGGCTGAAAGCTAAAACCTTACTGCGTTACCAGTTTTTTAATAGAATCAATGGCCAGATGCACCCACCGCGCGTATTGTTTTCCAGAGGGGTGAAGCCCGTCGTTTGCCACCAGTTCCGGATAATTTAGGCCGTCGCGGGAGATCGGCGTAATATCGACAAACAAAACCCCCATTTGTGTCGCGATGGCTTTAGCCGCCGCGTTAAATTGGTCGATCTGAACGCTGATTTGCGCGGCATTGCCACTTTGTTGACCGAAAGGCGTATAGGCATAATCCGGTATGGAAACAATGAAAACCTTCCCTTTGTTGCCGTTTGCAAACTTAATCGCTTCTGTCAACAGGTTTGCAAAGTCCTTTTTATATTGATCCAGCGGATAACCGCGATATTGATTATTGACCCCGATGAGTAGGGAAACCAGATCGTAAGTACTGTCTTTGATCTGCGCGCCGTCGATCGCCGTCTGCAATTCGTCCGTCGTCCAGCCTGTTTTAGCGATCACGCGCACGGATTTTACTTTTACTCCGTTGCTAACGAGGCTATCCTTAATTTGTTCGGGATACCGCAGCGACGCGTCCACGCTTTCGCCGATGGTGTAGGAGTCGCCCAAAGCGAGGTAGCTCAGCCCGGCGTTGGTATTGGTCGTTGGCGTCGTAGCGGGCGTGGTCATGGCCGATTTGGAACAACTAAAATGAAGCAATACGCTAAAAAAGAGGCTATATAACATGAATTTATACATTTTATAAAAGTTATCAGCTTTCAGCTTTCAGCCGTCAGCTATGTGGATAATGAGCGACGACCCTCAAAATCTGGCAGTTATTTTGCCATAGGCGTCATATCACTATACGAGTTTTCGAACAGGTCAGTTTGAAGAATTCCAAACGCTGCCATCCACCGGCTGCATTGTTCCCGTAATCGCTCGCTCCCGATCGACCCGTCGGCGTCGATGGCTTCAATTTCAATAAATTGGCCCAAACCGGCGACTTCGTCCAAATGTATTTTGACATTGTCTATAAAATAGATCTTCCTGATCTTTTCGACCGTCGATAAGACGCCCATTGCCTGCGTCAGTATTTCTTTCAGCCCGTCGCCCGGTTGTGTTTTATATAGCGCGACATCCGAGCGCTTGGGTCCCGTTTGGTCGGGTCGGCGGTAATAGATCAGCGCATTTTCAATATTTCCCTCCCGCAGTTTCAACCGGCCTTCCGCGACCCGGAAATAGGTATCTTTTTGCCGGTCGGTTCCGACAGAACGGGCGCTGTGGGCGGCCAGTATCTGTTCGGCTGATGCGCGGTCGCGCAGGCGGGCTTTGATTTCTATGATTGCGTAATTCATTTAAACGAGGTTGATTTGATGCGGCAAATTACAAATTTAAATATTGCCGTCCACAACGATTGGGGTTGCCGGTAATCAGATACCAGTATTTAGTCGTATTTGTGGAAAAAAAGGTTATATTTGTCTTCCGTTACCGGAATATAACGTTATCCTTCTAAATACCCATATCGTATTTCAAAAAAACCTTCATCCATGACCGTTGCTGAAGCCTTCGGAGATATTGCAGACATATTGGCCTCGCTCTCGCCTGAAAAAATAATCGCTCTGAAGGCGTCTCCGAAAATGTCGGAGCGCGTCGAATCCCTCATTCATTTGAAAAAAGACGGCTCTATCTCTGTCGATCAAGCGTCCGAATTGGAAAGATTCCTGGCTCTTAATTTGTTTATTAATCTGGCCAAAGCGCGCGCCAGACTTTTATTAAAACTATGAAACGCGCTTCTATTCCGGAGCGCATCCGAAAAATCGTTGCGCAAAGATCAAATTATGAGTGCGAATATTGCCGCGTAAACGAAGACGATCATTTCTTATCTTTTCAGATTGATCATATTGTCTCTTTAAAACACGGCGGAAGCAATGAAATGAATAATCTCGCCTGGGCGTGTCCATATTGCAATCAAAATAAAGGAAGCGACATAGGAACGATTATTGAACGTTCAGAAGCGTTGGTTCCTTTTTTTAATCCGCGTAAAGACCATTGGAAGGAACATTTTCATATAGAAAATGGCGAAATCATCCCGCTTTCTGAAGTCGGCAAGGCTACTTTAAAAATTTTGAAATTCAACGAGCCCGATATACTCATCTTTAGGCAAATTTTATTTAGAGCCGGTAGATATAATCCATAGTAAGCTGCCTCATTTTAAAACAGGCATCTCAAAATATACTATATTCTTTAAACCAGGATTTTAAGCGGCATAACATTTTTTCACTATACTATAGAACTATATAAAACATGCTGACGTCTCTATCCTGTCCATCCTAAAATTCTGAAAATCGGGATTCGGACAATTGCGCCTCATTTTCTGAACCGGGATTCCAGGAGATTCCACAGATTCTTGAGATAAACCGATTAGCTTCACCCAGACGTCCTTCCTATTCTGTCCATCCTCAAATTCTGAAAATCGGGATTCGGACAATTGCGCCTCATTGTCTGAACCGGGATTCCAAGAGATTCCACAGATTTTTGAGATAGTCTGATTAACTTCAACCAAGCCCCCTTACTATCCCGCCCATCCTTAAATTCTGATTCAGATACCCCTGCACCTCAAAAATCCATATAATCCCCATAAAATCCAAGTTCAGACAACCTCCAAAATTTTCCCGCTTACGCGGGAAGACGTCCGCTCTTACATTCGCTTCATTCCGCCGACAGGCGCTTATCGGCGTCCCCGCCTCCTTCGCCGCCTGTCTGCTCCATTTTGCTCAATTTCTTTCTTTTTTTTCTTTAGCTCACGGTTCAAGTCGAACGTCCGATCCTAAACTATAGGGAGGAAGCGACCCGGAACCCCAAAGCATAGCTCCGGTTCGTCGGCGTGCCGTAGTTCCGGTCCGAGACGCGGCAGTACCCCGCGACGTAGTCCCAACTGCCGCCGCGATACACGCGGTACGAACCCTTCACAGCGCCTGTTGGATTACTGACAGCGCCGCTGCCAGCGCTACTGTCATAACTGCCATACCAATCAGCGCACCATTCCCACACATTGCCAGACATGTCATAAATACCCAACTCGTTTGGCAGTTTTGTGCCCACAGAGTGCGTGTTATTTCCTGAATTGTCCAAATTCCACGAAACGCTTCCCATGTTTTCGCTGCCGCTATATGCGTATCCTTTTGATTTTTTGCCTCCTTTTGCCGCGTATTCCCATTCCGCTTCCGTCGGCAGCCGGTATTTTTTTCCCGTTAACTGGTTGAGTTTTTGTAAAAATTGTTGCACGTCTTCCCAGCTAACCTGTTCAACAGGCAAATTGTCTCCTTTAAAATTGGAGGGATTATTTCCCATGACAACCTTCCATTGTTTTTGCGTTACTTCATATTTGCCGATATTAAAATTATCTAAAGTAACAGTATGAATGGGGCTTGCACGGTCGTTTGGATCGTCGCTGCCCATTTTGAATGTTCCGCCGAGCACGGTAATCATTTCCGGGAAATCGTTTTGAGTTAACGACGGAGGCGTGTAATTACCAGGCTGAACGTCGCTTTTTGTAACGCTTTGCTGTTCTTGAATTGGAGCGTTATTCGATCTCGTTGAAACCCAAACTATTAAAGCCAGCGTCAATATCCCTGCTCCAAAAATAACCCCTTTGTTTTTATGAAAAAAAGAATGCATTAAAGTCTGCTCTTGTTGAAAGGCAGGACGCGGCGGTTGCTCCTGCTTTTTCTTATTCGCTTCCATTTTAGCCAGCCGCTCCTGTTGTTCTTTTTCGGCTTTTTGGCGGGTTAAACGGTCGCGTTCTTCTCTTTCCGCCTGAAGTCCGGCTGCGCGTTCCTGTTCTTTTCTATTGGCTTCAGCTTGAGCCCGTTTATCCTGTTCCGCTTTTTCTGCCTGACGCCGCGCCGTCTGTTCAGCTTCCACCCTTTTGGTTTCCAGCGCCGCCAAACGCTCGCGCTCTTTTTGCTCCCGTTCGACCTGCGCCACCCGATCCTGTTCTTTAATCCAGTCAATTTTAGCGCGGGCTTCCGCAGCGTGTTTACCGTCCGGGTAATCGCTCAAATAATTCCGGTAAGCAAATCCGGCATGGTACCGGTCGGCGTTTTCCCAAGCCCGGTCGTCGGCAATAACAAACAATTTCTGCCGCGCTGCTAACGCGTACAGCCCCGCCGGATATTTTTCTTCATAATTCAAATAGGCGCCTTCCGTGTTCATTCTCAGAGCGGCGTCCCAATCGTCTTTTTCTGTTTGCTTTTTCAAAAAAACAAACCTTCCGCCGTCATGGCCCGCCCCTTGCAAGGGGCTAAGTTCGGCCTGCTGCTCGTAATTCCAGCGAACGCCAATTGTTACTTTGTCGGCCAGGCTAACGATGTTCAGGCCCTCGTCCTGGTTATCGTTGAGTTGTTCCAACAGACGAGCGGCAAAGGGGCTGTTTTCGCCCGCCCGTCCGTCGCTGACCACGCCCCTTCCGGAAATAAATACATACCGCGAAGGTTTGCGTATCCAGTCCGTGAAAGCGCCGCCGAGGTCGCGTGAAGCGTCGCGGGTCAACAGCGAGGCAGAAAAGCAACTGTCGGAGATCAGTAAAATATGGCGGGCTTTGATGCGGGAAATGATG
>JBBRMZ010000130.1:0-13964 GCA_038230555.1 Chitinophagales bacterium | reverse complement strand
TAACTTAATTTTTACGCGCGCGCGCGTAAAAATTAAGTTATTACGCAGGTTTAAGGAGTTTTCTGCCGCGAATTTTAAGGCGGTCGACGAAAGCGATCATTTCCGGTAAACTTTTGAGTACAGAAATATGGTCGTCAGGATCTACCGATTGTGCGGCCGCTTCATAGCCGGATAAAAGCAGGTGGCAATTCGGACAGCAACAGGAAAGCTTGTCGACATATTGCTGCACTGATTGTTTGTGCGGAGATACGTTGATCATCGTAAAAATAAAGTCCGGCTTATGTATCTGACAGGCTTCTTTTAAATCCTCATGGCCTACGTTCAGACCCAGATAAACTACCCGGAATCCGCGGGATTTAAGCAAATAATGGGAAAATAAAAGGCTTAACTCCTGTTGTTCCCCTTCCGGCAAGTAGATTAAAAATTTAATGGCCGTTTTACCCGCGCCAACCGGCTCTCGGTCGATGGCGGCAATGATCTTTTGGCGAATCAGACAGCAAATAAAATTTTCCTGTACCGGCGATACTGAACCGGTCAGCCATAGTATGCTTAATTTCTCTAAAAAAGGGTAAACAACTTCCATCATCGCCCGTTCAAAACCGAGATGCAGCGTATTGGAGTTGATAATGCGGTCGAACTTTACTTCGTCCATATCGATCATGGAAAGCGTCAGGGCGTCCAACAACGTATCATAATCTAAACTCAGAGCGGAAATGGCGGCTACGCGTTCGATGATTTCGGAACGCGACATAGTAGCGATCTTAGATATCTTGACCCCGTTTTTATTCAGAAGGGCAATGTTCAGGAGTAATTTGAGCTCGGAATCCTCATAATACCTGATATTAGTCTTGGTGCGGCTGGGAATAATGAGACCGTATCGCTGTTCCCATATCCGGATTGTGTGCGCTTTAACGCCCGACAATTTTTCCAGATCTTTAATAGAATAAATCGACACGGCTGTTTTTTTATTTAATCCTTAAAAAAGATTACATCAATTTAAACAACAACCGTTAGAAAAGGTTCAGGTCAATATTGCCGCCCGTCAGGCCGCCTCTTTATTTTCAAATTTGGTTTTGAGCAGGGGGTAGCTAAAAACGGCCAGCGCAATTAGCGCTCCCCCCATATAAAAGCGGGTAGAAAGCGCTTTGTTTTCTCCCAACAATAGCCATGCCAGCGTTATTCCGTAGACCGGTTCGAGATTGACGGTCAGATTGACGGTAAAAGCGGAAAGGCTGCGCAGCGAACGGGTAGCGAGGATATATGCCAGGGTAGTGCAAACCAGGCTGAGAATGAGCAGGTAGAAAAAATCCGCGTAGGAAGGGAGATATTTAAGCTGCGGATTCAGATATAGATAGAAAGGAAAAAATAGATTGAGCGAAAGCCAGCCCCCGCCCAGTTGCATGAGGGTAATAGTTGCAGGTTCCGCTTTATTGATCAATTTTTTAGTCAAAATAGAAAACATAGACGCCAACAGCGCGGCTAATATACCGATCCAAAATCCGTTCGACATTTCCAGTTTCGTCTGATCCTTGACCAGCCAGACGCCGGGCAGCGCCATCAGACTCAGCCCAACTTCATACCCTTTGACAGACCGGCCCGTTGTCAGCGGTTCTAAGACTGAAGAAAAAATACTGGTTACCGCGAGACAGGCTAAAGCGATAGAGGCATTGGATAATTTGATAGCTCCATAGAAACAAAGCCAGTGCAGCATGAGCAGAAACCCGATCCCCATAAATTGCAAAACGGTTTTACGTGGTAAACGCCGGATCGCCGACCAGGAATTTGTGAGGAAAATCAGGCTTATGCTGGTAATCAGCATTCGCCACCAGACCAATACCAGCACGTCTAATTTGATGAGCACGCCCAGAATAGCGGTTAACCCAAATAATAATACAGCTATATGCAATTCTAAATAGGCTCGTTTTAACATAAAATGGTCGGGATCGCACAATTAAGTAATGTGAAAGCGGTAATTTATCGCAAAGGAACTAAATCTACAACTCAATACGGCAAACAGACGTTCATATATCTTATCTTGCAGAAAAGTAGGATTTAAACTATAAAATGAAGATCTAAATATTCTTTAAATGCTGACGGCTGAAAGCCGGTATTAAAAACTTTACTAATGACAAAAGCCGCTATCGGGCAGGACGCTCCCGACTTTACGCTATTTTCCGATGAAAAAAAAGAGGTAAAGCTAAAAGATTTTAAAGGTAAGAATGTACTGTTGCTGTTTTTTCCGCAAGCGTTTACCGGCGTGTGTACCGCCGAACTCTGCGAAATGCGCGATAACCTAAAAAAGTATGAACATTTAAACGCTCAAATCCTGGCTATATCGGTCGATTCGGTCTTTACCCTCGAAAAATTTAAAGAATTGCAGGGATATAATTTCCCGCTTTTATCTGATTTTAATAAGAGCGTTTCGGAAGCGTACGACGCGCTGTACCCGGATTTCGCTTTTGGCATGAAAGGCGTTTCTAAAAGAGCGGCGTTTTTGATCGATAAAAACGGCGTCGTGGAATATGCGGAAGTATTGGAAAATGCGCGTAATTTGCCTAACTTTGCGGCCATTCAGGAAAAACTTGGCCAAATGAATGGTTAAACGGCGGGAGTCTGGCGTTCCGGGAAAGTTAGCGCCCCTTGCTTCGGCCCTTAAAACAAGTACTATGCACCTTTTTTTTGAAGACGTCGACGTTGAAACGGAAGTTGATGTCGATGTCGATTTAGAAGAAGCGCTGGCGGACGTCGGCGGCGGGCGGGCTTCCCGTATTGTCGTATACAACGACGACCATAATACGTTTGAATGGGTAATTCAGTGTTTTATGGAAATTCTGGATCATTCGCCGGAGCAATCGGAGCAATTGGCCTATATTATCCATTTTAAAGGAAAAGCGACCGTTAAAACTGCTGCTTTTCCCGTGCTGAAACCGCTCAAAGACGCGCTGGTAGACAGGGGCCTTTCTGCGGTCATCGAGGGAGAGGGAGCAAAAAAATCCTGAACCGCACACACTTCTTATTTTCCTTTAAGAGCGCGACGGAACGCCTTGTAATATATGCTTTTAAAACTATGTTCAACATAACCTTCTAACCCTACGCCCGCCGTGCCTGTCTCTTTTCTTGAAGGAAACGATTTTCCCGACCCGCGTTTAGCGAACGAATACGGGCTTGTGGCTGTAGGCGGCGACCTGTCTTCCGCGCGGTTGATCCGCGCGTACCGCCTCGGTCTGTTTCCCTGGTATAATGCCGGAGAACCAATTTTATGGTGGTGCCTGGATCCCAGGCTTATATTGAAACCCGAAGCGTTGAAAGTCTCTAAAAGTATGCGCTCTTATTTTAACCGGGAAAAATTTACCGTCACTTACAATACCGCTTTTGAACGGGTCTTATTGGGATGTCGCCAAAAAGAACGCAAAGGGCAATCCGGCACCTGGATCACCGACGATATTATAGAGGCCTATTGCCGGTTGCGCCGGTTGGGATACGCCCATTCGGTTGAAGTCTGGAAAGCGGACAAACTGGTTGGCGGACTGTACGGCGTTGCATTGGGTAAATGTTTTTTTGGCGAATCCATGTTTGCGCTGGAAAGCAACGCGTCTAAATTTGGTTTTATTACTTTGGTTCGTAAATTGCAGGATCAGGGGTGCTGGCTGGTCGACTGTCAGCAGGAAACAGATCATCTGGCAAGCATGGGCGCTGAGCCTATACCCCGCGAGGAATTTTTAAAGATTATGAAACGGAACGAAGAAAACAGTGATTTCTATTTAAAGTTTTGAGGGCTAAGAAGGGAGGAAGGCGTTAATTAATAACAGGTTTGTACGAAATAACGTATTTTTGCACATAGGCGCCCCGCCAAATTTCAATAGGTATAACCAAATAAGTATAAAGACAATGGGATTATTAGGATCCATTATTAAACGCAGTTCTACATTAGCCCAAAAAATTGACGCCGGAACGACGTCGCCTATTCAACGTCAGACCAAAACCCTTAAACGTCTATTGAAAAAAGCGGAGCTTACCGCTTTTGGCGTTCATTATAACTTTACTTCTATTATTGAGAGTTCCAACTTGGTCAAAACTTTTCAACAAACCGTCCCTGTTTTTGATTACGACGCCATGCACGACGCCTGGTGGTACAGAGCGTTAAATGAAGAGCACAATGTAGCCTGGCCGCGTAAGATTAAATATTTCGCTCTTAGCTCAGGCACAAGCGGCGCGCCCAGTAAATATTTACCCATGTCGAGGGAAATGATCCGAGCCATTCGTAAAGCGGGCCTGAAGATCTTTTTTTCGATCAGCCGGTACCGGCTTGACCAGGAATTTTATGATAAAGACCTCCTGCTCGTAAGCGGGTCCACGTCTCTAAAAGGCCGCGGCGGATATTACGTGGGCGACATGAGCGGCATCAACGTTGGCAAAACGCCTTTTTGGCTTCGCAAATCATCGCGTCCGGGTAGGGAAATCACCCGTATTCCCGACTGGAATAAAAGATTGGAAGAGATTGCTAAGAACGCTAAGAACTGGGACGTTGGCTCCATCTCCGGCATTCCTTCCTGGATACAGCTCATGATCGAAAAAGTCGTGGAATATAATGGCGTCACTCATATCCACGAGATATGGCCCAACCTGCGCGTTTTTGTCCATGGAGGAATTTCTATGGAGCCCCACCGAAAAGCGTTTGAAGCGATCATCAAAAAACCGATGATCTACATCGATACTTACCTGGCGTCGGAAGGATTCATCGCTTTCCAAAATCGTCCCGGATCCAAAGGGATGGCGCTTATTCTGAATAACGGTATTTTCCATGAATTCATCCCTTTCAACGACGCCAATTTCGATGCAAATGGCGATCTGAAAGGAAATCCTACGGCCTTTACGGTCGAAAACATCAAAGAAGGCGTTGAATACGCGCTGATCATCAGCACCTGCGCGGGAGCCTGGCGATACCTGATCGGCGATACCGTTCGTTTTACGGACGCCCAGCGTAAAGAGATCGTTATCACCGGCAGAACCAAACATTTTTTAAGCGTATGCGGCGAACACCTTTCTGTAGATAATATGAACCAGGGCGTCCGGCATTTGCAGGAAACCCTGGGAGCTAACATCCGGGAGTTTACTGTTTCAGTCGTTCCTTCCGGCGATTCTTTTGCTCATCGGTGGTATCTCGCCTCCGAAGACTTTTTGGATCACATTTTGGCCGCTACGATCCTCGACGCCCGCCTTCAGGAGATCAACGACGATTATGCGACTGAACGCAGCGCCGTGCTTCAGGCGCCGCAAATAGAAACCTTGTCGCCGCAGATATTTTACGATTTTATGAAGTATAAAGGAAAAATAGGCGGACAAGCCAAATTTCCGAGGGTCATGAAAAACGAATTATTCGAAGAATGGGAACATTTTGTTTCCCAACATACTAAGAGAAATAAACAATTAATTAATTGACCTATTTTGTTATAGGCGCTTTTTTTACCGGAATTCCCGTAGGCCTGCTCCTCAGTTTATCGTTGGGGCCTGTTTTCTTTACGCTTATACAGAGCAGTATCGAAAACGGGTTTAAATCCGCTTTATTTATTGCTCTTGGAGTAATTTTGGGCGACCTCCTTCTGCTTACCTTTGCGTATTCTGGCGTCCAGCTCCTTTTCCCAGCTCAGGACGTCCGGCTCAAAGAAATCGTCGAAGTGGGGGGCGGAATTTTGTTAACGGTAATGGGAACATCGACGCTTTTGAAAAAAAAGAGGTCGACCGACCTCGTACCGAAGAAAAGAACTAAAAGAAATTATGCGATGGACGTCGCCAAGGGAACGGCGCTCAACCTCCTGAACCCCGCCAATCTTTTTGCCTGGACCGTTACTTCGGCGTACCTGAACGCCGTTCTAAAATATAATCATATCCAGACATATAGTTTTTATGCCGGATGCTTGGCGGCTACCTATGCCGCCGAAGCCGCAGTCGGTTTTTTTGCAAAGAATTTGAAGCGTATCCTAAACGACCGCATGATCCGGTTAATCAACCAAGCGATCGGATGTATTTTTATCGGATGCGGAGCGTTGTTATTTCTGAAAGCGATTAAAGGATAAAGCGCGCTATTTAGGGCCCTGAATATTACCGTAAGCAAAATTTTTTCCCCGGCGTTTGTCTTTTAAATTGAAGGAAAAGCAAGCCTGATAGAATCGCATTAAACCCCTGAACTCCCGGGTATGGCTCCGTCGCATAAAAGAAGGCGCCTGTCCTTTACCGATACGTTCCGCCAGCCGGCGGGCGTCCAACAAGCGAAGTTCGCGACCGCCATTTCCGTTGTAAACACCGCAGACGTAGATCGGCGCTGGTTCTACGCCGCTAACGATCACTTTTCGCTTCCCATTTTCAACGCCTGCGCTAATGGCGATCTTCAAATAAACAGGCAGGTGGCACCAGTTAAAAATATCGTAGGCAATAAAATCGCCCAGGGAGTAGATAACCAATCCCTCTTTTTCGACGCCGGTTACGGGACAGGTAAAATTATGTTTTGCCATCGGCTGGATATTATGCGGATGGCTCCCTAAAATAATATCCGGGCCGGCTTCCTGAAAAATTCTTTCCACATTATCGACAATATGGCCGCCGGGAAACGCATGGTAAGCATTCCCGAAATGTAAACTTAGGACGACTATATCCGCGCGTAAAGACGTCCGCGCGCGCGCAACGTCGCGGGTGATGGAAGACAAATCCGCGCCCGGCTGGTTAATTTCTATATAGTTGACAACCCAGGGCTGGTCTTCGGGCGGCGTATATTTATTCAGAGAATAGGTGTAAGCGATAAAAGCGACGCGGATACCTTCTTTTTCAATGACCGGGAAATTTTGCCGCTCCCGTTCCGTTCGCGCCGCGCCGGTCTGCGCGATCTTATGGCGCTCTAAGAATTGTAGCGTCGCAGCGACTCCTTCCGTTCCCTGGTCCAGCGTATGGTTGTTGGCGAAACTTAACACGTCAAACTTCCCGCGTCCGGCGCCGTTGAAAATATGGAACATTTCCTCGTCGCCATTGAACCGCATATCGGTCAGCATCATTTCCGGCACGTGCGAAGACGGGCGGCTCAGATCAATAGGCGTTTCTAAATTAGCGATAGCTATATCGGTCTGGAAAAAATCGTCGGCGACGTCGTCCCATATTTTCCGGCAATAATCCGGTTGTACCCATTCGTAGGGCATTAGGTCGCCAGCCGCGGTCAGTCGTATCTTACGCAACTCGATGAATGCGTCCGGCGGCGTAAAATCCGGCGCGCGCTGTTCGAAATATCGCCGGACGGCTCCCTGCCGGTCGTCTTGCAGGGGAGGCCGAAAATAATATTTGTAAGCGAAATAAATCAGGTCTTTCCATTTGAACCGGAGCGGGTCGTCGTGGAAACCGGGCGGAGGAGCGGACCAGGAATTCTTTTTAAAAATATGAACCAACCTCAAAGCTCCCCGAAGCGTCCTGGTCAACAATTTTCCTTTAAAGGTATAAGCGGTAACGATTTTCATTTAATGCCTGATAGTTGAGCGGCCTGTTTTGGTAATACCCATATAGAACGTCGATATATATAAAATGGTTTAGATACTTTGGGTCTGCTCCATTATTTTTTGCGCGTATCGGACTTGTTAATCGTCGTCCCCTTCTTTTAGACGTTCCGTCTGATCGGCCACCCGAAGCCCTTCTACAATTTCGTCAATCTCTCCCTCCATGACTTTATCCAATGAATAAAGCGTCAGACCAATCCGGTGATCGGTCAGCCGGTTTTGAGGAAAGTTATAAGTTCTGATCTTATCAGACCGGTCGCCGCTGCCCACCAACGATCTGCGTTTGGCCGCTTCTGCCGATTCATGGGCCGCTTTTTGAGCTTCATAAATACGTTGATAGAGGCGCTGTTCGGCAATTTCCCTGTTCTGGATCTGCGACCGCCCTTCTTGGCATTCCGAAACGATACCGGTCGGCAAATGGGTGATCCGTACCGCAGATTCTGTTTTGTTCACATGCTGACCGCCTGCGCCGCTCGAACGAAACACATCGATCCGCAGATCGACCCGGTTAATCTTCACGTCCTCCATCTCCAGCTTAGGCATGACGACGACAGTCGCCGCCGAAGTATGTACCCGGCCTTTAGATTCAGTTTCGGGCACGCGCTGCACGCGATGGGCGCCCGATTCGAATTTCATTTTCCCGTAGACGTCTTCTCCGGCTACTTCGAGAATTAGTTTGCTATACCCGCCGGCGGCGCTGTCTGTCGCTTCGAGCGGTTCCGTTTTCCAGCCCTGGCGGTCAAAATAGCGTTGGTACATTCGGTAAAGATCGCCGGCAAAAATGGCTGCTTCGTCGCCGCCGGTTCCCGAACGGATCTCAAAAAACACGTCTTTGCTGTCGTCGGGGTCTTTGGGTATCAAAAGGGTTTTGAGCCGGGTTTCCAATTCTTCTTTCTTTGGTCCCAGGGTTTCAATTTCCGTTCTCGCCATTTCCTTCATTTCTTCATCGGCAAGCATAGCTTTGGCTTCGTCCAGACCCGATAAAGTTTGTTTATATTCCTCGAAAGTTTCTACGATCGGTTTTAGATCTTTGTAGTCCTTATTAATTTTTTTAAACCGGTCCAGGTCGCCGGCAATATCCGGCGAACTTAATTGTTCTTCAAGGCGAATATATCGATCCTGTAGCGATTGCAGTTTATCTAACATAATTTTTACCTATGGGCCGTCAGCCGTTAGCCGCCGGCTACTATTCATTACTTATAAATAAAATATAATTATAATGTCGTTTTTCACCCGGATATTTACGGGCAAAAAAACGCTCGAAGGCGCTTCGGGGAAGAGTGGGGACGCTAACGGAATGGAAGCGGACAATATTTTTTCATAGTTTGATTAGATCCATTCAAAGTTTGTAACTGTGCGCTCATGCATAACGTCGCCGGTATGCAACGTAGCTTTGGGCTCGAAAAGCATGACCCAAGCTTCTCCCTTGTCGACGCGCGGACAATGCTCAATGCCTCTCGGTACAATAATGATTTCGCCTTCGCGAACGATTTCCGTTTTGTCCCGAAATTCCATTGTCATCGTTCCTTTCCAGACCATAAACAATTCGTCTTCGCCGTCGTGTTTATGCCATACAAAATCATCTTTTAGCTTGGCAAGTTTAACATACTGTCCGTTGAGTTCGCCTATTATTTTTGGCGTCCAGAATTCCGAGAATGACGAGAATTTTTCAAGTACCGCAATTTTACTCATATCGAAAGCGCGTATTTTTAGATAGCGCGTCAAAAGTACGATATTTAATCGTTTTTCTATAAACGGGATTTTTAGTAGGTGGCTTTTAGTAACCGTATCCTATGACGGTCTTCGCTGGGTATAATCAATTCATTGGAGCCCGTTTGTACCGCGTCGTGAAACCGAAGGCTCAAGTTTTGCCCGTCCGTATTCAATAAAGTATGCCGTTCGTATTGACCGGCGCCGTTGAGGACGTATTCGCTGACCGTGGTATTCTTTTGTACTTCGTCGTTAAAGATCAGACGCAAGGCCGACGGACTTTTCATCATAAAAAAGGAGCAAAAAGCGCCCTCGTCGTTTTGTGAAAATTGTTTTTTATATAAAACGGTACGCCAATGCTGTTCACAATCCGGGTGGGTAGAAAAAATAAAGATATTATCGTAATAATAATCTGTTTGCTGCATTAAAGGATGCGTATAACTATTGGGCGCGTAGGTAGCGCCCGCATACGTATAATTATTCATTGAGCGGGAGCGTGTTTCCACCTGCTCGACAAATAATAAAATGCCGCCGTCTTTACGCAGCGCTATATCCTGAATTTTGACGTCGTCGATTCCTTTATTATTGCTTACTTTTCTGCCTTTCACCGATGACATAAAAACGTCGTCAAACAGATGATAGCCAATTTTTCCATTCGGGGCTTCGTTAAGCGAAGCGGTAAAATAGCCCTGTGTTTTGAACGCTCCCTTTTTAGAGATTAATCCGCAGGCGACGATCCGGTTATGTAAATTATCGTACACAAATTTTACGTCATTAGTAATAAAATCTTTAAGCGGCAGGCTATATTGCATTACGCCGCCGCCGGATAGAAATTCCGTCGCGCTGATCGTATGCTTATCCAGGACGCCCGTCCGGTTGTTTTGTTCCCAGGTAAAACTCATATCCCCTTTATTATTAACGAGCGCCTCTTTAAAGTTTTCGCTCATGTCTATGCTGTGAACCGAAAAATGATGTGCCTGGATCACGCGCAAACTATCCAGACTTACGGTTGCGGCCTCCATTTCTTCCTTACCGTTGACATGGTAAAATAGGACGACGCGGCGGTCTTCAGAATGCGACATGGCGGGAGGAGTCTCGGACATAAAACCTGTTCCAAAACTCGTCACGGTAGCAGAGTCCAGGAGGCGAATGGTTCCGTCGTATTTTTCGATCTTAATAAAATCCCTGCCTTTTTTTTTATACTGATAGATTAAGCAGAAATCGTTTTTGCCCGCCAGCACGTCGAAAACTTTAGCGCTGTACCTTTTCTCCAACTCTATCCTTTTTTCTGAAAGATGGTGCATTTTCTCGTCAAAGCTCCGGAAGGTAGCGTATCCGTCTTCAACGGAAAAAAATATCACGCGGTCGTTAATTTTGCCAACCACGCCGTACATATCCGCGCGGTTAATATCTACCTCGTCAGAAACGTTAAATGTCTGAGCAAAAGCGTTTTGCGCCAGCGCCAGCAGGAGTAGATGCAGTATATATTTTTTCATGTCAAATTTATTAATGCATATTTTATGCGAATAATGAGTTGAAAATCCAAAAGGACGCCGTGACAATATATCCGAAATTCAGAAGTGAATATGACAGACGCATAGTTCCTTTCATCCCCTGAATCCCGGCCCCGACGTCCGTTTATCCTTTATATGCGCGCCGTTATCCGTCACCCCTTGAGTCATACATAAGCCGTACATAAGCCGTACATAAGCCGTATCTGATTCATAGATGAGTCATTGCTGACCGTCGCCTCAGATAGTATTCATTTGGGAAAGGTCAAACTAAAAGGTCCCTCACAAACGCCGTATTCAAAATGGTTTATCGTTGGATATGCACAAAAGGTAGCCCGGTGTTAATCCGATACTGCTGCTTTTTAACCCATTATTCGCATATTTTATTAACTTTATAAAGAAAACAAAAAACGATTAACTAAGGTAGCGCTTTTTTAAAAAATATCCATATTTATTTTTAATCGCCCGGAAAACCGTCCGCTCTCTAAGCCGCTCAAAAAACTTACGGAATAAAATCGTCAAAAGAGTTTATTTTTATGTTAATTTGCATGGTAAATCAAAAGAAAACGTCGGCTTCCTGGCGCTTCTTTCATTTAGCCTGCTACAAAAAAGGATTACTATGACCATAGCGCATCTGATCGAACATTCTATTTTGAAACCGGACGCGTCGCTGGAAGAAATTCAGCAGGCATGCGAGGAAACGATTCGCCGGGGATTTTACGGGGTTTGCGTGCCGCCATATTATGTTCGGGACGCCGAAAGAGCGATCGATGAAAAAGCAAAAGTGATCTCGGTGATAGGATTTCCATTTGGGTATTCGACCATTCCCGCTAAGGTGGAAGAGATCAAACGAGCGTTGGACGAAGGCGCCAACGAAGTGGACGCCGTCGTCAATCTTTGCGCCGTCAAGAGCGGCGCCTGGAATTATGTCCGCAGCGAAATGGACAGCCTTATGCGCAGCGCTTTGATGAAAGGTAAAATATTAAAAGCCATTATAGAACCGGGTTTGCTGACTAAAGAGGAACTGGATAAATTGCTGACCGTCTGCGAAGAACAGGAAGTTCATTTTGTTAAAACCTCCACCGGTTTCAACGGAACGGGCGCTACGGTAGAAATGGTGAAATATCTCCGCGCGGCGCTCAACCCGAAGATCCGCATCAAAGCGTCGGGCGGGATCAAAACGCTGGCGCAGGCAAAGGAATTATTAGAGGCCGGAGCCGACCGGATTGGCTCCTCCAATTCCGTAATGATCGCGGATGAGACAGACGCTTGAAAACATTTTAAAAGGACGTGCAACATTTTCAGGAAGAAACGATTTATATTTTAGCGAATTGATTCATTTTAAAAGGTCTTTCAACTTTAAACTTTTTTAAATAAACTCTTATGAGAAAATATACCCTGTTCATCGCCTTGCTTTGTAGCGGCGCGGCGCTTTCCGCGCAAACCATCGTCATCAACGAAACGCCCGCCATTACCCGGATGATGGAATTGTACGTGGCGAAAAATAAAGACGGCGGCGCGTTCGACGGCTACCGCATTCAACTGGCGGCCACCACAGACCGGAAGCGTCTCGACGATGTGGAAGCGACATTCAAATCAAAATATCCGGAAGTGTTTATCGGATGGATACACGTAAAGCCGTATTATAAAGCGCGCGCGGGCGCTTTTAGCAGCCGCAACGACGCCGGCGTTTTCCTGAGATCTATTAAAAATGATTTTCCGGACGCGTATATCGTGCCGGACAAAGTAAAGCAAAGCGAAATGGCGGGGAACCTACGGTAAGTTTACTTTTGAGCGCGGGAAGCCAGAATCAGCGCTACCACTCCAAAAATCATATTCGGTATCCAGACGCCGACGATGGCCGGCACGCCCGGCTGTAGGGCGAACACTTCTGAAAATTTAGAGAGGAAAATAAAGACGGCGCCCAGCGCGACGCCCAGCGCGAGGTGCAGCCCCATGCCGCCGCGCACTTTGCGCGCCGCCAGAGCGGCGCCGATAATGGTAAGGATGATAATCGAGAAGGGTTCCGAAGTCCGGCGCTGAATTTCCGCTTCGTAAATTTTAGTATTGCCCACGCCGCGCGCCTGCTGTTTTTGGATACGCTGGCGCAGTTCGTTGGTAGTCAGCATTTCGTTCTGGTTGGTAAACTCCACAAAATCTTCCGGGCGGACGTTGATTGTCGTATCGATAGAAGTAATGTTGGCGACGATGTTTTCGTGCAGCCCGTTGAACGTATGACGCTCGCAACTAAGTAGGGTCCAATGATTGGGGTAACCTTTCCATTGCGCGGTTTGCGCTTTCAGGAACGCAATAATTTCTCCGTTTTTATAATAAATGAGTCGAAAATCGTGCGCCGCCGTGTCTGATTTCCGGTAACTTTGGATATAAAGTTCTGTCTGCGGATCAAGGAACATGTGTACGTTGTCGGTTTTGCCTTTGTCCTGATTGGTGGCGACATATTTATGCTCGATGCGCAGCCGCTCTTTATTGCCCGCCGGTACCACGTAATGAACGAACAACAAATTGAGGACCGCGATCATGCCGGCCGATAGCAAATAGGGCCGCAGGATGCGCCGAAAACTGACCCCGGCATTCAGGATAGAAATAATTTCCGAGTTAAAGGCCATGCGGGAAGTAAAGAAAATGACTGCAATCAGGGCATACAACGGGAAGAGCAGGATATTAATGTGGGGAATAAAATGCAGGTAATAGTCGATAAATATTTCTTTTTTTGTCACGCCGGGTTTAGCGAAGGCGTCGGCCTTTTCGCTATAGTCGATGACGCAGGAAATCATGGTAAAAATCAGAATGATGAACCCGAATGTTGAAAGATATTTCTTCATCAGGTATTTATCAAGGATGCTCAGGCGTATCATAAATAGCGGTTAGCTAAAATTAATTTCCGTATTGTCGCCGATGTTCAGGCTACGACGGGCGCCGCGAACGGCCGTATCGTTTCCGATGATAGAATGTTTAAGCGCGACGTCGTATAGGGAAGTAAAACTCCCAATAATGCTGTCCTGTATGATTGATTCCATGATCGTCGTGTTAGCGCCGATAGCGACATGCGGTCCGATAATGCTGTTGAATATTTTACAGCCCTCGCCGATGCTGACCGGGTGCACGATGATGGTGTTGTCAAAAGCGGGATCGTCGGGCGAATACCCTTTTTTATCCAGTAAAATAGCGTTAGTTTCCAGCAAAACGTCTT
>JBBRMZ010000129.1:0-14310 GCA_038230555.1 Chitinophagales bacterium | reverse complement strand
CTTCGGCGCGCTCTACATTGATCCTTTTATCTCCCGGCTCGTCTTCTTTAAACATTTGCGCGCCGCCGGCCCCGCAACATAGGCCGTTAGAGCCGCAGCGCTTCATTTCTACCAGTTCTCCGTCCAGCGTTTCAAGCAGGGCGCGCGGGGCTTCGTAAATACCGTTGGCGCGGCCAATATAGCAGGAGTCGTGGTAAGTGATGCTTTTGCCTTTAAAAATACCGCTGCCTTTTATTTTTAGCCGCCCTTCATCGATTAGCGACTGTAAAAACTGCGTATGGTGTACTACCTCGTAATTTCCGCCCAGGGCGGGATATTCATTCTTCAGCGTATTGAAGCAATGGGGACAGGTAGCGACAATTTTCTTGACGCCGTATGTATTCAGTACCTGTATATTTTGCAACGCCATCATCTGGAAAATAAATTCGTTACCCGCGCGCCGCGGCGGGTCGCCTGAACAGTTCTCTTCTTTGCCCAGAATAGCGAAACTGATCCCGGCAGCGTCCAGGAGTTGCGAGAACGCTTTAGAAACTTTTTGCGCCCGCGCGTCAAAACTTCCGGCGCAGCCCACCCAAAACAAGATTTCCGGCGAGATACCTTCCGCCGCCATTTCCGCCATTGTTTTAACCGCCATATTCGTTCCGTCGTTTTTAAAAGTCGCCGATAAATGAATTTACTGAAAGCCTAAAATTACAAATTTTAGTCGAATATACAAAACGCCCAAACCATTTAAACCTTTAGTCGCTTTACAAAGGTTTAAGCATTTGTTATTGAAATTATTCCCGCTAAAAGTCGTTTAAGGTACTAACCAGTTGTTCCAAATTAATGATATTGAAACGCTATATTCTATTTTCTGTTTATGTTCTGAGCGCCTATTTTTCTTCCGGGCAGAACGTCCGGTTCTCTCCCTCTGTTGAATTTCGCGGCGTATGGATCGCCACCCTTCAAAATATCGACTATCCTCAACATCCGACGACCAACGTGGCGCAGCTCAAAAAAGAGTGGATGGAAATTATCAACGACTGCAAAGACTGGAACATGAATGCGGTCATCGTCCAGGTGCGCGCCGCTGGGGACGCCATTTATCCTTCCAAATATTCTCCTTATTGCAAATGGACGACCGGAAGCCAGGATGCTAAACCGGATCAATATTTCGATTTGCTGGCTTACATGATTAACACCGCTCACGTCAACGGCCTTGCTTTTCACGCCTGGGTAAATCCGTTCCGCGAAGTGATCGACGGCGATACGGTACATCTCTCGGCAAAAAGCGCTTTCCGGAAAAACCGTTCCTGGTTTTTTAAGTACGGCAGGGAATGGCTGTACAACCCTGGCGTTCCAATGGCGCGAAAGCATTTTATTAACGTCGTAGAAGAACTCGTCCGCAACTATACCATCGACGCCGTTCATTTTGACGACTATTTTTACCCCTATAAAATTGCCGGCGAACAATTGAACGATTCTGCCGAATATGCGCTGTACGGTAAAGGATTTTTGAGCGTCGAAGACTGGCGGCGGCATAATGTGGATCTGCTTATGAGCGAAACGCATCGGGTCGTTAAATCTATTCGTCCTGAAGTTCAGATTGGCGTCAGCCCGTTTGGCGTTTGGAGAAACCAGGCGGACGATCCTGACGGTTCGGATACCCGCGCAGGGCAAACCAGTTACGACGCCTTATATGCCGACGTTTTAAAATGGTCCAGCGAGGGCTGGCTAGATTATATCGCTCCGCAACTCTACTGGCATATTGGATTTCCAACGGCAGATTATAAAAAACTGGTCTATTGGTGGGTTTCGCATATTCAAAAAACGACGTTGTATATTGGTCATGCAGTCCATAAGGTCAATAATAATAAATACCCCGAATGGTCTGAACCGGACCAACTCATCCGGCAAATTGCCATTGACCGGAGCCTGCCCCAGATCAAAGGATCTATGTTTTTTAGCTATAAAGATTTGAAGAAAAACCCGCTGGGCGTTACCCAGGCGTTAATCTCGACCTATTACTCGGCGCCGGCGAATATCGGAACGGTTCCTTCTGCTTCGGTTAAGCCCTTAAAAGCAGCTTCTGCTATCTGGCAAAAATAGACGTTCCATTTAGCTCTTTGACATTTTTAAAAGTTCTTCCGCCGCTTTAAAGGGAGATAAGGAGCCCGAAATTACTTCTTTTTCCATGACTTCCATATTTTCACGGACGTCCGCATTATTATAAAAGCCGGCAAGTATCGCCTGGTTAATCGTTTCATGCATCCAAAAAACGGCCTGCCTTTTTCTTTGAAATTCAAAAAAGCCGTTAGCGGTCGTTTTCGTTAAATAGTCGTCGATGATTTGCCAGATCTCCATCGTTCCGGCGCCGGTAAGCGCGGAGCAGGTAACGACCTTAGGGATCTGCCCGCTTTCTTTAGCCGGGAACAGGTGTAGCGCGTTATTATAAGAAGCCCGGGCTTGTTTTGCCGCCGTTTCGCGGTCTCCGTCCGCTTTATTAACGGCGATCAGATCCGCCATTTCTACAATTCCTCTTTTAATTCCCTGTAGCTCGTCGCCCGCGCCTGGCAGCAGGAGCAGCATAAAAAAGTCCGTCATGGAGTGGACGGCAGTTTCTGACTGTCCGACGCCGACCGTTTCTACAACAATGGTATCAAACCCGGCCGCTTCGCATAATATAATAGTTTCCCTCGTTTTACGCGCTACGCCTCCCAACGTTTCTCCGGCCGGAGAAGGACGGATGAATACGTTTTCACTTTTTCCCAGTTCCAGCATACGCGTTTTATCGCCCAGAATACTTCCCTTATTGATCCGGCTGGAAGGATCGATCGCTAAAATGGCTATTTTCTTTCCTCGCTCCAACCCTGATAAGCCAAAGGTTTCTATAAAACTGCTTTTGCCAACCCCGGGCGAGCCGGTAATCCCCAGCCGGAAAGAATGGTTGGCGTTGGGCAAACAAAGTGCGATTATTTCCTGGCCCAGGTCCTGCTTAGCAGGCGTCGCGCTTTCCGCCAGCGTAATGGCCTGGCTCAAAGCGACCCGGTCGCCCCCTCTGATTTTTTCCGCATACACTCTGGCGTCCCAGAGCGGTTTTTGATGAAAAGCCGGAATATGCGGGTTCAAAGCGTCCAATGAGCCATTATTTTATTGCTTAGAGAAAACCCGGATATAGTCTACATTCATTCTTTTGGGGAAAACCAAAGCGTCGTCCACAGGTCCGCCAAAATCTCCGCCAACCGCAACGTTTAAAATAAAAAAAGTAGGGAGATTAAAAGCGCCGTTCGCTGCTACATTCGTAGGGGAGGAGAAAAATAATATATCGTCTACGTAAAAATCTATTTTGTCGGAAGTCCAGTCAATGGAATATACATGGTAAACTTTGGCAAATTCTTCGTTGTTGATATAAGTTCCTCCATTTTGAGCATGGGCGCCGGTTGCATTTGCAAAATGCAGCGTTCCATACAATTTAGCGGGGTCTCTTCCCACCACTTCCATAATATCGGTTTCGCCGCAAGCCGGCCAGTTCACTTTGTCTATATTTGCGCCCAACCCCCAGATAGCAGGCCATATCCCTTTTCCTGAAGGAATTTTTGCCCGGACGTCCACGCGGCCATAGGTAAAGGATTTTTTTCCTTTGGTCAGCATCCGGGCGGAGGTATAATTATAATTACCTGCCGGCCCCTCTCTGCGGGCCTCAATCACCAAATTGCCGTTTGAAATATAAGAATTATTCGGGCTGATGGTATAATATTCCAATTCATGGTTTCCCCATCCGCCGCCGCCGGTATCGTAGCTCCAACTGGAGGTATCGATCGCGGTTCCGTTAAATTCGTCGCTCCAGGCGCTTTTAAAACCGGCGTAATGATCGGGCGTCTTGTAACCCGCGCTGTCCATATTGTCCGGCGAAATTAATTTCCCGGAACTTTGGATCAGGGCCGTTGCTTTAGTGTTTCCTAAAGTCATCCCAACGGGAGCGGTTAATAAAACCAAAAATTCTTTATTCGGACGGCGATACGGATAGCCCGGAATGGCAATATGAATTTCCTGATCGGTTGTATTGGCAGGAAAAGTCAGAACGCCAGATTTTGAAACATATTCCGTGCCCGCGACTGCCGTATAATCCTGGGTGGCAAAACTGACGGAAACCGGTGTAGCCGAAGCTTTGTCCAGTTTGACTTTCAAAACCAGATCGGAACTCGTAGCGGCGTCATAAACTGACGCGTCGTAAACGAAGACCGTCGGTGCAGAATCCATCACTGTCGCCGCATTTTTTGAACACGCACCGTTCAGCCAACAGGCTCCAACGAATAACAGAATGGTCCCCTTTTTGATATAACTATACTTTTTACCTTTAATAGTATCCAAACTAAAATTATTTGAAGTGATATGATCGACAAATATATTCCTTTAGAATTGCAAAAAGAAATAATTTTACGCCTTATCTAATTAAAGTGACGTCGCCCTGTATGGTTTCTGTTTTTCCGTCCTGATATTCTACTTCGATCCAGTAAACAAAAACCTGCGGTTCTAATATTCTCCCGTTCAGCGTACCGTCCCAACCCTTAGTCGGGTCGTCCGTCGAAAAATCGTATTGGGCGAATATTTTTCCGCCCCAGCGATTGTACACTTCCAGCGATTTGATCTTCTTGATTACCGGGCTGCCGTATATAAGAAAAAGCGAGTTTGCTCCTATAGAACCCGGGGAGAATGCGGTCGGAATAAACATAGGTTTATTTTTATCGATGGATACGGTAGCGGTCGCCGAATAAGCGCAACCGTTTTTATCGGTCAGCGTCGCTTTGAAAAAAGTCTGGACAAAAGGTCTGACTGTTTGTTGCGTACAAAGGCTGTCTTTGGCGCAGACGCTGTCGGACGAAACGGGCGACCATACTACTTTTTTAATGGCCGAGTCGGGAATACTGGACACAATTTTTAAAAAGACGCTGTCGCCGAGTTTAATCAGCGTATCGCTCCCGATACTGATGGTCGGTTGAGCGCTTTGGAGGATCGAGGCCGTAGTATCGACCATACAGCCGTTAGCGTCCTGCGCGTAAACGTGAAAATTACCGGCGCACTGATTTTTAAATACGCTGTTATAGGTATAAACGCTCCCGTCTAAAGAAAACAAATATGGACGCGTACCGCCAGCGACCGAATCAATGCTCAGGACAGCCGTACATTCGCCATAACAACTTGGCGGGCTGTTGGAAACATAAATCGAAACAGGTTTCGCCGTGTCCAATTTAACAAATACGGAATCTATAGCGCCGCAATTATTGTTTTTATTCCCTACGATCAGATAATATTCGCCGGGCTGATCGACTGTCGGGTTCAGGGTCGTACTGTCTTTAACCAAATGGCCGTTTCGCGTGAACCATTGATAGGTATAAAGATACCCAATCGACGAGCCGGATCCGCTCAGCGTGATGGTTTTATTCGAGCATTTTAAAGTATCGTTAGCTTTGGTTTTAGCAAAAACCTGCGTAACGTCCTGTTGAACGTCTACAATGGCGGAATCCACGCACCCATTGGTACTGTCGCTGACGACCAGCGTATATTTTGCCACGCTGTCCACTACCGGCGTCAGCGTAGTTATTCCGCTTTTGAAATGCCCCCGGCCTGTCGTTTTCCAAACAAAGCTATAGTTTTTGCCTACCGACGACTGGCCTGCATCCAATTGCACCGTCGTATCGCGGCAGTTGAAAGAGGAGGGTGGTAAGATAGCCGCTTTTGGCTTCGCCTGGTTGGCGACGATGGTTACTGTATCCATCTCAAAACAACCGTTATTGTTATTTGTGACCAGCAAGTGATAAGTCCCGGCCACCGTTACCTGCGTCGTAGGGTTGCTGTCGAACGGGCGAATACCGAGGCTCCATTGATAACTTATTTTTCCGGCAGGGGCAGACGCCGTACCGTCTAAAGTAATTGTGTCAAGGGTACAGGTTAGAGGCGTTTTGACGGGTTTTATTTTAGCTACGGGCGAGGCGGTGTCCGCTTTGATGACGACCGAATCGACGGCAAAACATTGCCCTTCGCTGACGACTAGGTAAAATTTTCCCGTATCGCTGGTGATCGGAGTAGCGTTATTTCGGATCCCGTTGCCCAGGTTGGGCCAAAAAATGCTGATTCCTGTTCCTGTTGTCGTATTCGGGCCCCCTAAAGTAACGCCGCCTTTTACGGAATTTAAAATCGCGCAGGTAAGCGTCTGAGCGGGCCCGGCATCGGCAACGGGCGTAAAGAGTAATTGGATCGCTACAGTTTCCGTATCTGCGCCGCAGGAAGCGTTGCCGGTATACAGGTATTTAAAAGTATAATTCGCAGCTTTTTGATTCAGCGTCCTGAAGACGCCTTTGGAAGGATCAAACGCTCCGCCGGTAGAAGGGACGGCAGAAGTTTCTATCCATGAGCCGCCCGGTTGAAATCCGTTTAAACGTCCGCTCAACTGAACGGTCGTATCCTGTTTCGTGCAAATGGACAAATCGGGAAGCGGCGTTCCGCCGCGCGCGGCCGGCGCGATGGTCACGTTAGTCTTTCCTGTCAGGTTGGCGCTGCAATTATTGGAATCGCGGATAGAAATAAGTTTGTAGGTCGTACTAGCCTGGGGGCAAACCAATTGTGTTAGTCCATCCGACGCCTTGGTCAGGGTCGTATCGGCCAAGCCGTTATTATAGACAACTGAAAATGGAGAACGTCCGGTGAGTTTAAATTTCAGAGGCACGCAGCCGTTCCCGCAAATGGTCGTATCGCCAGACAAAGCGGCAGTAGGGGATTTGTGAAAAACAACCTGCACATTCTGGCTTGCATTGAAGCAAGCCGAGGATAATTGAACGTGTCCTGAACTATCCAGCCCCGCAATGGCAGATATAAAATAAATCGTTTCAAAAGCAAGGGGCGGACCGTAAATAAATGCGGGGGTTTTACTTCTGAAAATAATGCCGCCGCGCGGATCTCCGGTATGAAGGGCAAATTCCTGCACATCGCCTGCGCCGAGATTTTGGCCTCCATTGTAAATCGCTATGACGGAGTCTTTTTCGCAGGCGCTGATTGGCGTTACGTCCATAGAACCGGCTTTTGTAGTACAGCTATTACAAAAATCGTTCACGCTGGCCGGCGGAGAAGCGCAGCCTTTGCTATCTTTTATAACAAAACTATAGGATCCCGGGACAAGCGTACTGGAGTGAAAAACTCCATTCACGACCGTTCCGGCAATATTTGCAGTATTTGCATAATATATTGTATAAGGCGAACTTCCTCCGGCGACGTTGAAATTCACAAACAACTGACTTTTATTGGGGCTACAGCTATCGGAAGGGGTCGGAACGGCGGGCGTATCGTAGAAAGTGATGTTGACCGTATCCGATTTTGTACAACCGTTCTGGGTTTCCGTCCATACAAAATGGTATATACCGGGTTGCGCGGCGGTAACTGTGGTAGAAGGGTTTATGGAGCTTGCAAATTGTGCGGCAGGAATATTGGGATAAAACGACCATATTCCGGAACCGGTACTGGTCGTCGCTTTTAACGTATAATTCAGACCGCAGACCGCTGAATCGCGCCCTGCGTTCAGGTTTGCGAACGTATTTACAATAATCAGTTGCGTATCGGGAGCGCTGGCGCCGCAGGCGCCGACGGCGGAAACGGTCAGCACGCCGCCGGTAGAATTTCCCCAATTCACTTTAACGGAAGCAGTTCCCTGGCCCTGCGTCAGCGTAGCGCCGGCGGGAACGGTCCAGGCGTAAGAAGTAGCGCCGGCTACCGGTAGGACGGAATAAGGTTCGACCGACCTTTCGCAGGGTTTTGCAACGCCCGTTATCGCGCCGGGCGTAACGGGGCGCACGCTTACGTTAAAGTTTTTGGTCGCCGCCGGGCTGCTTCCGCAGCCATTATTGGCCGTTACGCTAATCTGTCCGCCAGAGGCGCCGATGGCAACTTTTATCGTATCAAAGGATTGGCTGGTAACGACGTTCGTTCCTAATGGGAAATACCAGAAATAAGTTGCCGCTCCCGGGACGGGTGCGACCGAATAAACGACCGTATCACCCTGGCATGGGTTGGCGGGGCCAGCAATGACGCCCGGCTGGCCTGGAGTAGCGCCCGACCCCGTTACGGTGACGTTGAGCGTGTCCTGATAAATTTTAAAAGCGGTCTGGGGCGGAGCTAGGCCGACAGAATCCTGAACGACGACTTGGTAAACACCTGCATTGGTAGCCGTCAACGATGTAGTCTTACTCAAAATATTTGCCGGCGCGGATTGCAGGAACCATTTATAAGAAAAATTATGACGCAGCGCCGGACATTTTCCTGCGGGCGGAGTGACCGTCAACTGCACGGAATTACTGGTGCAGGTCAGCGCCGGATTGGCGGGCGCAACCGTAGCGGGCGATATTTCCGTATTGTAGATCGTTAAATTTACGGTGCTGTCGCAGCCGTTTGCGGAACCGGCACATATTTTTTTAGCCGAAACCGGGTTGCACTGGCCTGCGGTCACATTATAGGTTTGGCCGCAAACGATAATATTCTCGCCCGGTCGTGCAAACAGCGTTTGGGTGGTTGTCGTTTTAGGGTAATACTGCAAGGTTAATTGCACGATGCTGTCGCACCCTTTACCCGTTTTGGCCGCCGTCCAGTTATAAGAAACGGTTTTAGATGCCGGGGCTCCCGTATAATATATCAGAGAAGTATCGGCGTATGTGATAGCTGGCTGGCCTTCGCATAACTTAAATGGAGTCGGGTTTGTTGAGGTAAGCGCGCCGACTGTAACGTTAAAAAGATAGGGAGGGCTCTTATTTCCGCATGCGTCAACCGCAAGTACTGTAAGCGGATAAACATCAGGAGTATTTGGAAAAGTAAAATTAATACTATCTAAAGTTGGATTAGTGGTTGCAATGGATACTGTTGGACCTACTTTCTTACTATCCCAGGTATAGGAAACGGCGCCTGGTACCGGTTTTACGCGGAATCCGACCTTGCCGCTGCCGCAAATGGAAATCGGCCCGGCTACGCTAGTCGGAGCGGAAAGTTTAGCTGGTTTAATAGAATCGCTGGGTATGGGGAGGGATATCTGGTAATTACATTGGTCTCCACTATAGCCGTCGACCATAAGATAGTAAACGCTGTCGGTCATTAAATTGTTCGCGGTGAGCGTATTGGTCAAAAAGCCTTGTCGGTTAATACAGGTAGAAGCCGATTTATATGCGCTGGAGTCGGAACAATTGGCGCCGTAGGGCAGGAAAAAAATCTGGGCCTGCACCCCGTCTGTACAGCCATAAGCTTCAAATTGCAAAGTTAGCGTGGGCGTTCCGGCAATAAACTTGAACCAGTGATTATTATCGATCTGCAATCCTGGGCATAATTTTGTTGGCGCGAAATTTCTACCGGGAGGACCCATCTGGTTGCAGTAGTTGTTTAAATTAGCCGTACTGCAAAAAAACGGCGCGCGACAGGGATTGTCGGACCATTGCGGAGTACTGCCGCTACAGGCGTTAGTTTGCGCGGTTAAAAAAAAATGGAAGGAAGAAAAAAGGCAAAGGATTAGGAAAAGTCTTTTTTTCATATCGGAATTGAGTCAAAAATTGTAATAGCAAAGGAAGGGAGTTAAACCGGTTTTTGCGAACTAAAAAGCGCTTTGTGGAACAAGTTATCTAACTAAAGTAACGTTGCCGCCGAGGGTTTGGCGGGTTCCATCGATTAACAAGTATTCTGCCATCCAGATATAAACGCCGGATTCCATGACGGTTCCCTGCCGCGTTCCATCCCATCCGTCGGGTAAATTATTAGGAGTAAAATGATTCTTTTCAAATAGCTGACCGCCCCACCGGTCGAATACTTTAAAGGTAACGACCTCCTGAACGGCAGAAGTGGCAAAAATAGTTAATCTGTTGTTTCTATCGTTACCTTCGGGCGTAAAAATATTCGGAATAAAAACAGGAGCCTGCCCGTTAACGATTACCCGGACGCTATCCGACGCCCGGCATCCTTTGTCGTCTATAACGACCGCTTTATAAAATTCAGTATGGAGGGGCTTCAAAATAAATTCAAGGCAACGGGCACATCCGCCCGAAATATCCGGCGTCCAGGCTATTTGCCGAAGCGCATTTTCCGAAACGTTGGTCTCTGCCGTTAACCTGAAACTATCTCCCAGAGCAATTTCGCGGGCGCCGCCCAAATCTATTGTATTCGGAGCCGGATCAATGATCCGGATAAGCGAATCCGAGACGCATCCGGCAGCGTCTTTTAAACGTAAGCGGTAACTACCTGCTTTTAAACTTGTAAATCGTGTTGAAAAAGTCGCGGTCCCGTCGAGGCTATAAATAAAAGGGCTGGTTCCTCCCTGCGCGCGATTAACGGTAATGGAAGCGTTCTTTTCTCCAGCGCAGACGGGCGGACTAATGCCAGTCTCGTAACGAATGGGATCGGGCGCCGTTAAAACTATTTGCGTTTTAGTTCTGCACCCACGGGCGTCTACGACCAGCGCCTGGTGCAGGCCTGCGCCCGCGTTCTTTAAAGCCGGATTGTTAAGGCCGGCATCCCAGGAAATTTGATAAGGCGCGATTCCGCCTGTTATAAGCGCATCGGCGTACCCGGTTTTAGAGTCGGCGCAGGACAGGTTAAATTTTCCTGATGCGGAGACCCCTGATACCTTTGCATTCAACGGTTCCGGTTCGCTAACGGACGCCGACGCCGATTGATGGTTGCCCAGCGCGTCGTCGATATTAATCAGGTATTTTCCAGGTAGCAAGCCGCGCGCCGTATCCGTTCCGTTCTCTTTTGCGATGACGCCCCCCCCTTTCTCGGCGCTGGTTTTGTTAAGCCAGGTATAGCGGTAAGGGGCGGTAGTTCCCCATGCGCTCAAATATAAAACTCCGTTATCGGCGCCCGCACAATCGACGTCGCGGACTGCAAGGGAAGTCTTTATAGTACAGTTTTTAAAAGAAAGTTCCAAGAGAACGACGCTATCGCAGCCATTCTGCCTATGCAGGGTATCTATATATGTTCCGGGAACCGAATGAACGAAGACGCCTACCCGGTAAACCTGACCCGGGCAAATACTGTCTTTTATGTTTTTATACACTCTGGGTATTACTTTCAGATGAAGTTCAATTGAACTGTCGCATCCGGACGATGTTTTTAACGGCACAATGAAAGTACCGGTGGAGGCATATTGATTTTTCCCGATCGAAACGCTTCCGCCCTCGCAGATGGTCGCCGAAACGATCTGTTGAGTGAGCGGAACAACCTGAAGCGTTAACCGGACGATACTGTCGCAGCCGTTCGCGGCGGGAAAAACGCGATCATATTTACCGGTTTTAGTCAAATAAACGCCGTTAAACAAGAAAGAATCGCTTTGGCAAATAGTCGCGCCGATCTCTGTGACGGGAGCGGGACGAATGGTCAAATGCAGGATCGTAATGCTGTCGCATCCGAAAGCGCCTGTTACGGTATCGCGGTAGACGCCCGATTCGGCGTATCTTTTATCGCCTGACTGAAAACTTCCGCCGCAAATGTTCTTATAAAGATCATTAGCGGTTGAGCATTTTTTATTATTGCAGCCAATACCGGAAGCGTCGCAGAAATTCAAAGCGACGTCAAGCAGGGTATCGACATAAAAATTGGACTGGTTAGAAAAGATCAGCGTCCAGCGACCGTTTACTGTCCCTGCGTTATAGTTTTCCAATTTTCCCTGGCTGGGATAATATGATCCGGCATAGGTACTTAATCCGGCCCAGTCCTGATTGTTCGTCCAGCGGTTTGCAAAACCGGGATCGGGCGCCGCGACGGCTGAAGAACGGACAAAAGAAATATTCCACTGGGAAAACCCCGTCGAGCTCAGGCGATTTAGAACTGGTCCGGTCAGCGTAACGGTTTGTCCGGCAGGAGAGATCAATAAAACACGGTTCCCCCAGATATACGGCGATTTGAAATTCAACGATACGCTGCAAAGACCCTGGGTTGAATCAGTCAGGCTATTTTTTACGGCTCCGTTGACGTCAATGAATAAGGTATCAGAAGAAGCGGTTGCGACGGGAAGCGGGCATTGCGTTGATCCGCAGCTTTGCCCATATAAAAACGGCGTAAAAAAACTGAATAAAGGCAGAACCGCGAGCCAGGCAAGGCTTTTAGACCCGAAGACACGGGGGAATCGAGCAGTACTACGGCCTGCTTTATGGAATAGCTTTAAAAATAGTTCGTTGAGCATTGCGCCGACGCTATTTCCGGAGGATTAATTTTAAATGGTTGAGCGTATGTTCCGGTCGAGTTTCTTTGGAATATTTTTAATGATCGAGTCGGAGTATTATATATGTATTGTTGAATAGCGTAGCATAAATCGTTCCGTCTTTGCTTTTTCGACGTTTTATTTATATAAAAATAAAAAAAATCCTATCTGTCCCCTCCCCGCTATAACGCCGTCAGAGCGGGGAGGCAAAAATCATTAAATCGGGACTACAAAAAGAACGGGCAGTCCCTTAGAAAAGGACTGCCCGTATTTATGAAAAGAAAGGTCGTTTATCAGACGATCTCCGCTTTTAAATCAAGAGATTCTACAATTTCAGTTTTAACGCCTAGCGCGCCGCCGAGTTTAAGAAAAGCTTTTTTCCATTCTATGTTCGGATAGGCTCTTTCGCGGTTTTCGTACAATTGCAGCAGGCTAAAATATTGATTCTGACTTTTCCAAACGTCCGGTTTGATGTTCATTTGCTTTAGAACCGACAAGATCTCGGCGATGGAAAGCAGGCGGCTGAGCGGAACGTTTCCTTTATCGAGCTGGCCGATCTCCGCGAAAATTCGTTCGCTTGCGGCAAGTTTGAAGGCGTCCTCGTCGGTTAGACGAACGCCCCATTTCTGAATCTCGTTAAGTGTTTTTTGCAATTCGCTCATTTCGAGCGACTCGCGCTCAAAAAACTGGCGAAGGTCGCGGTTGAGCACATATTCGACGGCGCTTTTATAGGCGTCCGGGACGGCTACAGAACTGAAAATAAGGCCGCTCATCAATTGGTAATTATTGGTATAGATTTTCCGGAAGGAGTTCTCCACCTGGGCGAGGTTTTGAGCGGTGATCCGGTTAATGATTTTTTGTTTTTCTTCTTTAAAGAGTTGCCAGATGGTGAATTTTTCAGGACCAAAATAAGTCTGCATGGCTCCGATCACGCCGGCGAGATCAACTTTTTTAAAAGATTCGGAGGATTTTTCATACATGTCCTTAAAGGTCTCTTCCGACATGTTCAAAGAAATATTCCCGATAATATTGAGCTGTCCTAAATATAGAACGGCGAAACCAAACCTTTTTTCGGAATGGGTGATCTTGGAACGGACAATGGCCTGACCGATTGAGAGCGTATGCGAACCCGCTTCGATCCGGTCAAAAAAATCGCTGGTGACGACATAATTAAAAAAGTCGAGCCGTTGGGGGTGTTTTTCAAAAAGCGAGGTGACGGCATAGTGCATCCCCACTCCCAGCAGGTCGACGTGAGCCGGCATGACATTTTTTTCGTAGCTAATGGCGGCAGTCCCGTATTCGGGTAAATTGCTGGGCGCCTGTTGCAGCCGCACAATGAATTCAGGTTCGAGGTCGGCGTCGGCGACCTGCTCGGCATAGTGGATGGCCCGGCAGGCATACTGCAAAATTTGCGTCGTTTCTATACCCGTGACTTCGTCGAAAAACCAGCCGCAACTGGTAAACATCAACAGCGCGTTGCGCTGCATCTCCATCAGGCGCAACAAATGGACTTTTTCCCGCTTGGCCAGCGCGCGGTACGTTACCTTTTCCAGGTAGCGTTCAACCTGTTCGTCGGAACGGTCGAGCAGGACGTCGATAAATTCGTCCCGCGCTTTCCATACGTCGGTAATATATTTTGACGCCTGTACTTCAAAAATAGGGATCAATTGGTCGCGCAGCCAGTTGAGGGCGTTGCGCAGCGGCGAGCGCCATTCCTGGTTCCATTTCGGATGACCGCCGCTATTGCATCCGCAATTGCTTCTCCATCTTTCAATTCCATGCACGCAGCTCCAGGAACTGTTCTCGTGGATAGCCGCTTCGTATTGCGGCGGGAATTTTTCGAGGTATTCCCCGTAATTGGTCAGATGCACAGACGATTTTTCGTCAATATATTGCAAACAATCGGCCAGGGCCATTTCGCCGTAACGATGGTGGTGGCCGTAGCTTTCTCCGTCAGTCGCGATATGGAGCAGTTGCGGTTCGTCGTTTTGGTCGAACCCTCCCGTCAGGCGCTGCGCAAACGCTTTGCCGTTGTTGAGCAGCCCCTCAAAAGCCACGCCTTGCGAGATCGTGCCGTTATAAAAAAACAGGACAATCGTTTTGCCGGATGG
>JBBRMZ010000128.1:0-14339 GCA_038230555.1 Chitinophagales bacterium | reverse complement strand
CGAATCTCTGCGCGTGATTGCCGGAGAAGCGCTATTCGCTGAAACGGCGGCCCCACCGGCGGTAGCGCCTTACGTCCCCGCGCCGGTTCATACTATTTTTTCAACCGTTGGTCCTACTGATTCTTCAACGCCCGTTTTCCGTCGTCAGGATTTATCCGCCGGCGCTACGATTACAGGCCCTGCATTGTTGATCGACCCGTTCAGTTCCACGGTCATAGAAACGGGGTTTTCCGTAGTCGTCGACGGGCTGGGTACGGCCATTATGCGGGAGACCAAGCAAAAAAGGTCTTCGGATAAGAGTTCCGTCGTGGATATAAAAAAGGCCGATCCAATATCCCTGGCGCTTTTCTCCAATCGTTTCACCAGCCTGGCGCTGGATATGGGCGCGCTGCTCGAACGGACCGCTTTAAGCGTCAACGTGCGGGAACGGCTCGATTTTTCCTGCGCGCTTCTGGACACTAAAGGATTTTTAATTGCTAACGCCCCGCATATTCCGGTACATCTGGGCAGTTTGGGCGTTTGCGCCCGCCGTATTTTAGAAGTCCTTCAGCCCGAAAACGGCGATACCATTGTTTCCAATCATCCGAAATACGGCGGCTCCCACCTGCCCGACGTCACTTTGTTAACGCCTGTCTACGCGGACGATGCTCCCAAGGCTGAACTCTTGGGGTATGTTTGCAACCGCTGCCACCATTCAGAAATTGGCGGCGACCGGCCCGGTTCCATGCCGCCCAACGCGACTCGGCTGTCGCAGGAAGGCGTGGTTATTTTTCCCGATTATTTAGTACGGAGAGGCGTTGCCCGATGGGATTGGATCAAAGACCTGCTGCAAAACAGTCCTTTGCCATCCCGGGCGCCTGAAGAAAACCTGGCCGACCTAAATGCCGCCGTGGCCGCCAACCTAAGCGGCGTAGAAGCGCTTCGCAACCTGGCCCGCGAACATGGCGCTAAAACCGTCCGTTATTATATGGAAGCGGTCAAAACCCATGCAGCCGACCAGACGCGCGCCGCCCTTCAACGATTCGACCCTTTAAAAAATTACGAAGCCGAAGAGCGGCTGGATGATGGCTCCCTGTTGCGCGTTGCCGTTCGTTTTCCATCCGGGGAAGGCGATCGGCTTGTCATTGATTTCACAGGGTCCGCGCCGATTCACCCGGGCAATCTAAACGGGAATGAAGCCATTGCGACCAGCGTCGTTTTATATGTTTTGAGGCTGCTTATCCGGGAAAACATCCCGCTCAATGAAGGCATTTTACAGGACGTCGACCTCGTTTTGCCTAAAAATAGTATTGTCAACCCGGATTTCCCAGACGATCCCGATCAATGCCCGGCCGTAGTGGGCGGCAACGTGGAGCTTAGCCAGCGGCTGACGGATACCCTGCTAAAAGCGCTCGGCATCTGCGCCGCCAGCCAGGGCACGATGAACAATTTGCTGTTTGGGTCCTCCTCGTTCGGATATTATGAAACCATCGGCGGCGGCGCGGGCGCGGGCGACGGTTTCGACGGCGCAAGCGCCGTCCAGGTCCACATGACGAATACCCGTATCACCGACCCCGAAATCCTGGAGCAGCGCTATCCCGTCCGGTTGGAAGCGTTTGAAATACAGCGGGGAACGGGCGGCGGCGGACGCTTCTGGGGAGGCGACGGAATCCTGCGGCGCATCCGGTTCTTAGCGCCCGTTCAAATTTCGGTATTGACGCAGCGTCGACTTTCCGGCCCCTACGGCATGAACGGCGGGGAATCCGGCGCGCCGGGTCGTCAAACGCTGATCCGATCAAACGGCGAACGCCTTCCTTTACACTCCGTCGATCAGGCAGACGCTGAAGCGGGGGACGTTTTGTTGATGGAAACGCCGGGCGGCGGCGGGTATGGCGAACGAGCTTGATAATATCGGCTGTTCAAAACCGGGTTAGCAAATCAGGTATTTTTTGCTTAATTTTGTAGTAAAATAGAGTTATGCTGTTCGTAGACGTTAAAAATGATATTGCTTTTCGAAAAATTTTCGGCGACGAGAAGAAAAAAGTTATCCTACTTTCTTTTCTTAACGCCATTTTGCAACGCGAGGGCAACGAACGCATACAGGATATTTCAATCAACGATCCTTATCAGCCTCCCATTTTGCCGGACTTTAAAGCTACTATTGTAGACGTTCGCGCTCGCGATTTCGCCGGAAATTCATATCTAATAGAAATGCAGGTCGCCGACAAAGGAGATATGGATAAACGGGTTTTGTTTTATACGAGCAAAGAATATAGCGGGCAAATCTCCAGAGGGGAAGAATATAAAAAACTTAAACCCGTCATTTTTATCGGCGTTTTCGATTATCCGTTTAGCGAGGACGAAGAATATCTCTCGCGTCATGTTATTTCGAACGTGAAAACGGGCAAGCGAGTCATTAAAGACATGGATTTCTATTTTATTGAGCTAACTAAATTTCATATATCGTTATCAGAATTAAAAACCATTACTGATAAATGGATCTTTTTTCTAAAAGAAGCGGAAAATCTTGCTTTTGCGCCTGAAAATCTGAACGATGAGGGTTTAAAGGAAGCCTATGAATCTGCGAATAGGTTTACCTGGACCAAAACTGAATTGGACGATTACGAGAAAGCCTCAATTTTTAGAGGTGATTTGCGGAATGTAGAAGAAACCGCCGAAATAAGAGGTGAGAAAAAAGGCAGGCAGGAGGAGAAAATAGAAATTGCCAAATCTATGTTAGGAGACGGCGCAAGTATTACGCTGATTATCAAATATACCGGACTATCAAAAGAAGAAATTGAAAATTTATAATTGTGTTTTCGTTTCTATTCCCGTCAAAAAAACTGCCGCCCGACCCTATGAAATACCTCATCGCCGGACTCGGCAACGTAGGCGCTGATTATGAAGGTACGCGCCACAACATCGGCTTTGACGTGGCTGACGCACTGGCGTCGGAAATGGGCGTCGCTTTCGACCTTGACCATCTGGCATGGAAAGCGGAATTCAAATATAAATCGCGGACGTTTATTTTGATCAAACCAACCACTTACGTCAACCTGAGCGGCAAAGCCGTCCGCTACTGGCTTCAGAAACAAAATATCCCGCCGGAAAACCTGTTAACCGTACTTGACGACCTCAATCTTGATTTTGGCAAGCAACGCCTTCGCCCTAACGGTTCCGACGGCGGCCACAACGGGCTGAAAGATATTGACCGTATTTTAGGAAATAATAGCTACGCGCGGCTACGCGTCGGCATTGGAGATAATTTTAATAAAGGGCGGCAAATAGATTTTGTCATCGGCAAATGGTCGCGCCTGGAAAAGGAACAATTGCCGGAGATCATTCAGCGCGCCGCCGAGACCGTCAAGGCTTTCGGAACCATCGGATTGGCGCTCGCCATGAACCAGTATAATAAAAAGGGATGAATAGAATAAAAAACTCATCATTCATCATTTATCATTCATAACTCCGAACGTCGTATCTTTGCAGCATGAATGAGGCGATGATAAAAAAAGACGTCCGCGCTATGAATAAAGCGGACTTGGCGGAGGCCATCGGCGAGTGGGGCGAACCGGCCTTCCGCGCCGGGCAGATCCATGAATGGCTCTGGAAAAAAAGCGCTACCTCCTTTACCGAGATGACCAACCTGTCGCTTAAACTCCGCAATTTACTGACCGAACACTTTGAATTCCGCGCTATCGCGGAAGATAAAACCCAGCGCAGCCTGGACGGAACCATTAAAAGCCGCTACCGCCTGCATGACGGGCCTTTTATTGAAAGCGTGTTAATACCGGTCCCTGCCGACGGCCGTTTTACCGCTTGCGTCTCCACGCAGGTTGGTTGCAGCCTGACCTGTTCTTTTTGCGCGACGGGCCGCATGGGCCGAATCCGCAACCTCGAAGCCCCCGAAATTTACGATCAGGTGGTACAAACCAACGCAAAAAGCATGGAGTTTTTTGGCGCGCCGCTCACCAACATCGTGTATATGGGTATGGGCGAACCGCTCCTCAACTACGCCAACACGCTGAAAAGCGTCGAACTAATTACGTCGCCGCAAGGCTTAGGCATGTCGCCAAAACGAATTACCGTCAGCACCGCCGGGATCGCTAAAATGATCAAAAAACTGGCGGACGATAAAGTGAAGTTCAATTTGGCCCTTTCGCTCCACGCCGCCGACGACGTCAAGCGCAACGAGATTATGCCGATCAACGAAAGCAATAACCTGGAAGCTCTCGTCGACGCCCTGGACTATTTTTATAAATACTCCAAAAACCGGATCACCTTTGAGTACATCGCTTTCCAGAATTTCAACGATACGGAAGAAGACGCGGCGCGCCTCGTCAAACTTTGCCGCCGCATCCCCGCGCGCGTCAATATTTTAGAATACAACGCCATTGAAAACGCGCCTTTCCTGAAGTCCGACGAGAGCCGGATCGACCGGTTTGCGCGCTACCTGCGCGACCATGAAGTGGACGCCTATATCCGCCGCAGCCGCGGCAAAGACGTCGACGCCGCCTGCGGGCAGTTGGCAAATAAGTGATAGCCGACGGCTTAACTAAAACCCGCTAACCCTTTCATAATGGTTGAAAATCTGGGTGACGCGCTGTTTTACCAGGTCGTAGTAGGTAGAATTGTCGATATTGGTTTGAATAGTGCCTCCGCCGGAATATTCCGGTTTGCCCGCTACTCCGATCAAACCCATTTCGGCGTCCCGGAATGCCAACCAGGCTTTTTCGGCTTTAGCGAGCGTTTGTTTGTCCGCGCCTTTCAGCTTGGCCATTAACTTTGTATAATAATTATTGAGCAGCTTATCGTAGGCGTCCGTCGCGTCGCGCATTTCCGCGTTCATATCCTGAGTGGAAGGCCGTTTCTCTATTTGCAAAGCCATCGTTCTTTCTATTTTGAACGTGTCGACCGAAAAATCGACGCTCATGCTGTCCATGCCGTCTATTTTTTTGAGTTTTTGCCTGTATGCCCAAGCTTCCTTATTGACTTTAGCGGGGATTCCTTTAAAATCAGCGGTTTGGGCGCTTATTAATCCGGCAGTCGTTAACATACAAAGTGTGACGTAGAATTTAACGTTCATAGTAATTTTTTTAGATAATGATGAATGAAAGATATAGTTAGAAATTTAGGATGGCCGAATCATAAATGCCCATAAAGTACAAAGATTTTTCTGCGCCTAAACGTTTTCCGGGTAATTTAACGTGATTTCGGAGATTTCATCGGCTATGAAAAAAATTTAAGCGCTTTTTCATAAAGTCTGCATAATCAAAAAGATTTTAACTTTAACGGCGCCAATCGCCACGGGTCGCGCCTTCGGCGCGAAAGAGGGGGGGGGTGGGCGCTCGCGTGTTTTTATAGAAAGGCAGGCTTTGCCCGCCTTTCTATAAAAACACGCGAGCGCCTGAAGAATTTTTTCAGCGGCGAAGCCGCCACGTATAGTTTAGCGTCTTTGTTAGCGTCAAAAGCGCTTAAAATCGGTAAAAACGATTGGCGGCGCTAAAAATCTCTGAACTCACGTTAATTTAATCAATATTTTGTGGCTAACAGCTAAATGCTGATAGCTAACGGCTTACTTTATCCTGTTCATATCAGAATAAAAAATCAGATACCAATCGTTGCCGTCCTTTAAAAAGCGCCGTACCATGCCGTATGGCGTTCCTTTTTGACGGACCGTCTCGATCACGATGGTTGGGGTCATCATCTGCCAGGTCCGCACGTAGTCGATGGTGTCGATGGGGCGTTGAGCGATCCAGTCTTCTTTACGCCAGTAGAAGTGGCCTTTTGCATAAGTGGAGCTATCTACTTCCGCCGGAAAACCTTCCAGGGGGAACCGGATGTGGGCCAGTTGGTACGGCTCGTCGGAATGAAACTTGTCGTAAAAAGTTTCAAAATCTGCGAGTACGTCTGGCGCGGGCGCAACGGATTTACGCTTACAACCCATTGTTAAACACAAGACCGCCATCATGAACAGCGCCGCGCAGAAAAGCGGGCTGAACGCATTATTTTTCCATTGCATAGACCAACATATAATTTTCTAGTTGCCGGTAATAAATATCGAAAGTACGCTGAAAATCTTTCTTGCACACAAACCCCAGCGTGGAACCTCCTTCCGGCAAAAACTCGAACGGTTCGACGCGCATATCATGGGTAAAATCCAAGTCGCGCATGCCGTAGGCTTTATACAGCGCTTCTTTCGCTCCCCAATAAACGTGCAGCCGTAGAAGCCGGGTATACGGATCGCCGTCTTTTATTTTTTCTTCCTGGATGACGCGGTGCGCCACCCGTTCCATTTGTCGCGTCAGCGCCTGTATATCGACGCCCACCAAGCCTTCGCCAATGATCGCCGCCGCCCGGTCTTTAGAATGGCTGATCGAAATCTCGTACGGCGATCCGACTAAATGGGGTTTGCCCCATTGGTCTTTAACGATATGGTCGTTGCCGCGCGATAATCTTTGCAATAACATTCTCCCCGCCAGCCATTCCAGCCGCCTTTTCCCGCCCAGGTCTTGCAGTATGATTTCCTCTTCTTCCCGTAGATTCATTTTCCCCCGGAAATATGGTTCCTGTTCGGCGATATCCCAGACGCCGACGCGGCCTTTTTTAGTGGGGGTAATAAAATAATGGGTAAGCGGCATGATGCGTAAATTAATGCCAGCGCCCTTCGGCAATGAGTTGAACTTTACCGCCTACCTGCAGCGTATAGACACCGTCGGACGAAAGGACTCCGCTGATTTCGATCAGCGAAGGGCGGTTGATTTCATAGCCTTGTTCCACCCGCAGCGTCCCTTCTATTTTTTTGTGTTTTACCAAATAAGCCGCCAGGCAGGAGTTGGCGCTGCCCGTTGCGGAGTCCTCAAAGATTTTTCCATTTTCCAGGCACAACATGCGCGCGTTGATCTGCCGGTCGGGCTCGTAAGTTTCCCAACAAAAAGGGAAAAAAGACGAGGTCAGTCCGTCGGGATCGACGCTTTTATGCAAGCCGCGCCGGCGCAGCCATTCGTTTGCCTGGCCGTCGTCGATCCGGATGCGGCGCATGGCGTCCAGCGACCGGACGGGAATCATGATATAATGCAAACCCGTCGAAACCCATCCAATGGGCGTCGCGGGGTCTATATCTGATTCGGAAAGCCCCAGGAGCGCGGCTATTTCGTCCGCCGGAAAGACGTCGCCGCGAAAACGGGGCTGTGCAGCCGTCAGCCACAGGCTATCCCCTTTCCAGACTACCGGAACTTCGCCGATCTTTAGTTGCAGCCGGATCGTTTCGCTCCGGGATTTCAGGAATTGCTCAGAAACCACAAACGCAGTCCCCAGTGTGGGATGGCCGGCAAACGGCACTTCATATTCCCGGGTAAAAATGCGTACCTCAAACCCGTTCGCCGGATCTGCGGAAACTACAAAAGTGGATTCCGCAAAGTTGATTTCTCGGGCTATCGCCAGCATCTCTTCCGCCGTCTGTCCGGCTGCGTCGAGGAATACCGCCAGTTGGTTGCCGCCATATTTAGCTTCTGCAAAAACGTCAAGTATATAAAAACGCATGAATTAATTGGGTTAAACGGCGAGCGCCGCTATTCTTTAAAAACTTATCCCGTCCGCTTGTATAATCTTCTACAAAGATGTAACTTTGCGCTCGCTTAAGCGGTAAAAGATTTTCATTAATTTTTAGTTTTCCGATCCGGTCCTATAGCTCAGTTGGTTAGTAGCATCTGACTCATAATCAGAGGGTCCAAGGTTCAAATCCTTGTGGGACCACTTGTTTAAAACATAAACCCTTAATAATCAATAGATTATTAAGGGTTTTTCATTAGTTATAAAGACGCGCAAAGTCCCGAGCGAAATCAACGAGTTTCACTTTGCCGAGGGTTGGTTTATGGCGGTTATAATCTTCGTATAAAGTCCCGTTGCCTTGCGCAGCCTGCATTTCCACAAAACCTTTGGCTATTTGTGCATTCATCCCGACAGACAACATCCCGTTCAGTAGTTGTTCGTCAGAAAGCGCCAACCATTTCAAATCAGGCATTCCGATGGCCGCTCCCAAAACTTTTGCAATTTGGTTTGGAGAAACCTCGTCGCTTGCTATGTACCGAACGGTTCTACCTTCAAACGGCTTGTCCATTTCTTCGGCAATAGCGGCGGCAATGTCTACAGGCGAAACACAGGGTTCTTTTGTGTCGCCGCCATAATTTGAAATAATGGCGCCTTGCGTTTTTATGGTTTGCATGGGCCTTAACAGATTGGTATAGAACCCAACGGGACAACGACCCCGTTGTTACTATTTTCATTTTAATGTTTTAAATATGAGACGCAAAGATCATCAGATTTGATTACCTGGAAGAAGTCTAATTGAGAAATTTCGTAGTCTAATGGAGGATTCAGTCTTACTGCTATTTAGGGCCACTTAATGTTCCTTTATAATTTCCAGTATGAGTTTACCGCGCACATGCCAAGTCTCGCTCTCGCGATGCGCTTCAGCAACCTGTTCCAGGGGATATACCTTACTGATCTCCACTTTCACCTTGCCTTCATCAATTAGCCGAGCTATTTCCTGTAGCCAGTCTTCCCTAAACTGCACCGCGCACATTTCGCCTTTCGCATTCTTTTTCGCCAGCGCCTGTATGAGCTCGTCGTTGAAAGGATGGTCAATGTTGGGACTCACCAGAATACCGCCTTCCTTCAATACTTTTACGGACCGCATACGCTCAAGATTGTCCCGATTCGGCGAAGCGTCAAATACCACATCCACGTCGTGTAACAAATCTTCAAACCTTTGGGTTTTGTAATCGATCGTTTCGTCCGCTCCCATTTGTCGCAAGTAAGAAAGATTTTGAGTGGAAGCGACGCCGATTACATAGGCGCCTTTCGCTTTAGCAAACTGCACGGCGAAGCTTCCAACGCCGCCAGACGCGCCATGAATCAGGATGCGCTGCCCGGCTTGCAGCTTTCCAAATTCAAAAATACCCGTCCAGGCAGTAAGCCCGGCCAGCGGCACGCCGGCAGCCTCATTGAAGCTGATACTTTGGGGTTTCAAAGCAAACTGACCGGCTTTGGCAACACAATACTCCGCATAACTTCCATCACCCGGAAAATTAGGAAGACCATACACCGCGTCTCCTTTTTTTAAACCCGCCACGTCGACCCCGGTTTCTTCCACCACGCCTGCGGCATCCCAACCCAATGTCATGGGTAGTTTCAATATGGGTCTTAAAAAGTCGTTTCCGCCTTTACGAATGTCACAATCCACTGGGTTGACGCCGCTGGCATATACTTTCAACAAAATCTCGTCAGACGCCGGGACAGGGCGCGCTACTTCTTCCAGTTTCATGACCTCCGGTCCGCCGAACTCATTAATTCTGATCGCTTTCATCATTTATTTATTTTATAAAGCAAAGATACGGGCGAATCTCAAGGCTAGTTTAGCAAACTCCGCTATCGAAATAAAAATAAAAACTACTTTCATCGCCGGCTCGTACCTTGGTTGAATTACAACTATACTGAATAAACCCGAAGATAAACCACTTTCATTCCACTTCAGGTAAGAGACGCGCTTTTTTAGGTCAGTTCACGACAGCTTATGGAGTTACTTTAACATCAAAAATAAGTATGCGCTCCTCATTAATTTGGGTTTTGTCGGGCTTTCGGCGCGTAGAACAAATAGAACGAGAGCGTTCATTTTAATTTGTCTTTTAAATGTTTTAATATGAAATACGGATCAGCTATTGTTGCAGGCATTGTGGCTACGTTGGCAATGACCGGAGTTATGTTCCTGGCGCCCTTTCTGGGGGCGCCAAAAATGAATGTTGGGGAAATGCTTTCGGGCATGACGGGGACGCCCCTTGCCGCGGGGTGGATCATGCATTTTATGATCGGCTGCTTTTTTGCCGTCATTTACGCGGGTGGGGTTAACAACTTAATCCCCATCGATCAGAATATGGCGCGGGGAATGGTTTACGGTTTGCTGGTTTTCCTGTTCGCACAAGCGGCGATGGCCATGATGCGTTCCATGGGCTTCATGCCTGCTATGGATGGAGATGTAATGAAAGCAATGGGGGGAAGCTTGTTGGGTCATTTGGCATACGGTTATGCGCTTTCTTACTTTTTTCAAAGTAAAACCGTCGTAAATACCTTGTAACAGGGATTATCTTTCAAAAAACAAGGATATGGTCATATTATCAACATCATTTCCACTTCTGGAATAAAAATTGTACCGTTACAAGGGGTTTACGCTGGAACTAAAAATGCGATCAGGACCATTAGCGAGGCATTGCGCCAGGAGTCAAACGGAAAATACCGGGTGACGGGCATTTCACCAGGTTTTGTGAAAACGGAATTGGTCAGTAACCTGAAAGATCCGGAGATGCGACAAGCCGGACAGCCAACCATGGACGAAATAGGAATTCCCGCAAAGGCTATTGCTGATGCAGTCATTTATGCTATTTCACAACCAGACAACGTAGAGGTTGGAGATATTGTAATCCGTCCAACGGTGCAGGGATAAGATAAAAAATACTTTAATTAACGCGAGTTCGGAGATTTTTACGTTCGACCCCGCCGGGGGTCGCGCGAATCCTTGTTGTCTTATCTATTCACATTTGACCCCGCCGGGGTCAGTCATAAAATGACGGCCGACCCACCCCAGCGGGGTTGAACGTAAAAAGTATTTTAACGTCCTGTTTTAAAGTCATTACCGAAAATCCTCCGGCTGCCGAATAGCAAAAAAACGATAATCTCTTTTCCAGAGTCCAATATTTCCGAACTCGTGTTAAGTAGCTTTTATCAATTAGCCGTTTGCTATTAGCTTTTAATTCATTGGATATGAACAAACTATAAAAACCATAATCGCGTTTATTTTTATATAAGCAATTATCTGGCTTCAGTTGGATTGAGGCCCAGTTTTATAATTCATGGCACGGGTTGTACGGCGTTTTCAAACCTGTTAATAGATCATTTCTGATAATATCATCTGAAAGGGGTAAGGCGGGCAAATATAAGATATGCGAATAATGGGTTAAAAACCAGCAAAAACGGTTTGACGTTGGGTTACCTTTTGTGTATTTCTAACTATTAACCATTATGAATACGGCGTTTTTGAGGCGCCTATTCGTTCGCCCTTCTTCCAAACCGGGCACATTCTGAATGGTAGGTCAGACCTGACTTATATCTGACTCATATATGAAGCAGACACGGCTTATGTATGCCTTATAGGCGCCTTGAATGCGACTCAAGGGGGGGGTTATGCAGGGCGTCCCCTGTATGTTTGCCGGGCCTTGATTCTGTACAGAGATATATTATTTATGAGAATTTATAAATAGATGCGGCAGTGTATTGTAAAAATGATAATGAATATATATTCAATGTGTCAATTTGTATAAGTTTTGCAATGCTGGGGCTTTTGTCTGAATCAGGATTTACAGGATATAAAGGTTTTCAGGTTAGTGCAAGCGGCGTATATTTTGTTTGGTTGGAATCAGAATTTTCAGCGTTAGAGATGATTGAATTGTAGAATTTTCTTTTATAGTTTCTATTGGCGACAGTAAAACAGAAGATGACCAGGAGCGAGAAGAATTATAAAAATTTCGCCTTTTATACACGGATAAATACATAACATTTATTTTAGCTGTTCAACTTTATTACAATTCATTAAAAACAACCGCCTAGTGAAACATTGCCGATTCGCTTTTATCTTTTTGTTTTTCCTGACCTCCGCTTGTATCTCTGCGCAGCAAAACAACTGTTATGCTATATTGCTAAAAAAAGGAAACGATCTGCTGAAAAGCGGCGGCTGCGGAGACGCGATCGTCCAATTTCAGGCGGCGGGCGAATGTCCCGACAAACCCGACAAAAATAATCTCGACGCCTTGATCGCCCAAGCGCTCAAATGTCAGCAAACCGCTTTTTGCTCGTATTGCCCCGAAATGGTTTTCGTGCAAGGCGGCACTTTTCCAATGGGAAGCGAAAGGGAATCTTATATTGAAAAACCCATTCATTCGGTTACTGTGAGTAGTTTTAATATAGGAAAAACGGAAATAACGGTTGCCCAGTTTAAATCTTTTGTAGAGGACGAGGGGTTTAAGACGGACGCGGACAAAGAAGGTTCGAGCAATGTTTTTAAGGGAGTAAAATATGAACTAAAAAACGCCGTCAATTGGAAGTGCGACGCTAGAGGCAATCCCAGAAGCGAGAGAGCATATAATAACTACCCGGTGATTCACGTCAGTTGGAACGACGCCGCGGCTTATTGTCGGTGGCTGAGCAAAAAAACGGGTAAACCCTATCGTTTGCCGACGGAAGCGGAATGGGAATTTGCCGCCAACGGGGGAAATAAATCAAAAAGCTTTAATAACAGCGGTCCTTATCTGCAAGACTACTATGCATATGGGAGAGATCCAGGCGATATAACGCATCCCGTTGGTTCATTAGATAGCAACGAATTGGGTATTTACGGTATGAAAGGCAATTTCTGGGAATGGTGCAGCGACTGGTTCGGCGAAAACTATTACAGCGTTAGCCCTGCAAAGGATCCTCAAGGACCTTCATCGGGCGCTTACCGCGTTTTCCGCGGCGGCGACAGGGAAAGCCAACCCATAATTCCGCACTTCAATTACCGGAGCTACGGCGCTCCTATGATCCGGTACGGCGCCGTTGGTTTCCGAGCGGCTGCCCCCAGTTCACCATAGTTTGCCCGCTTCGTCTTTGGCGCTTTTTGAGCGTATTGGGCGAAACAGCGGAGAGAGCAGCGGTCGGGTCTTTCTGTTTTCTATATCAGACACGCATGCGCCTGCTTTATTTCCAGTAAAGCTCTTTTTAAACGCTTCTCCGGCTTCGGCTGGATTGAAATAATTGATGAGCCGATGCGTTATTTACAAGGGTTCTTTTAAGACCTTTTTTGGCTTCGGCTGGATTGAAACATAAATTCCGGATCACTGATAGTTTGTTTTTTAAGAAAGCTTTTAAACCCATCTTTGGCTTCGGCTGGATTAAAAATTCAGATTTTAGAACTGGCACTCAACATCAGTTTTTTCTTTTAAATATATGTCTGGCTACAGTTGGATATAGGCTTGGTTATTTAATTTATGGCACAGGTTTGTATTGCGCTTTCAAATCTGTTAATGGATCATTTCTGATAATATCATTCATAAGGGAGCAACTCTGCAACATATTAGACAACCATTAAATCAATCAAAATGAAATATCCTATTCTATTTCTTTCCCTAAGTCTATTGATCACTTGTTCCGCATGTAACAGGCGTATAGTAGATTTTACGATCATTTCGACCAAAAATTTTGATTTTTCCAAGGCCGGAACTTTTAAGCGATCCTCAGGCGGCAAGGTAACAGGCGAAGACAAGGTACATATTATATTAACTATTCCATTGGGTAATCCCGATATGAAAACAGCTATTGACAGGGCTATTGAATCAACGCATGGAGCGGTTGCTTTAATTGACGGGGTGATGTATTACAGATGGCAGTATTATATGGTTGTGTGACAATTTTAATGGTTATGAAGATATGGCTAATGCCCTTAGGCGGATATGCTTAAAATTAGGCATACCAAAAGCGCTTCTTCTGATACTTCGGATTAAATTATTGAGTCCTTCGGTGACGGCGTTTGAAATCCGGTCTTTGACATAATTGGCAATGGCGACTTTGTGACGTTGGAGTGTTTTAATAAAGTTGTCAAAAACCGTGATTTCTTTTTCCCCGACTGATTGTATCCATTTTTCCATTGCTTCCCTACTTGACGACACGTCGGTGTGGTTGTCCAAAGTGTGATGGAATTGTTCGCGGATAAAATAATGTTCTTTGAGTGAGGGGCATATTTCAAAAGCGGCTTCCAGGGCGTCCAGTTCGAGGTCTGTCAGGCGGTGATGTTGTTTGTATAATATCCATTTCAGTTTTTTGTATGCCGCCTGATTTTTGTCCGCTTTGCGCAGGTCTTTACGAAAAGCGTCCAAAGATTCATTGAGCAGTTTGGTCACGTGAAACCGATCCAACACCAATGTGGCGGCGGGGAAACAAGTTTCGGCAATCCGAATATAGGGCGACCATATGTCGCAGCTGATATCCGTTATTTGATCGCAAAAAGAGGAGCCAAGTGTTTGAAAATGAGCGAGTAAGGTCTCTTTTTTTCTGCTCGGTAAAATGTCGACGATCGTACCCGAGTCTAAATCGGTTAATATACACACGTAATCTTTTTTGCCCTTCCGGTGACTCTGCTCGTCTATGCCCAGCCGTCTAACCCTGGCGTAACGTTCCGACAAACGCTCGGTTTTTTCGCATTCCGATAAAACCAATCGTTCCACGGTTTTGGCGTGCATATTGACAATGGCGCCGATCTCTTTGTAACTCTGTTTTTT
>JBBRMZ010000127.1:0-14412 GCA_038230555.1 Chitinophagales bacterium | reverse complement strand
CTGCATTCGTTTATGCGCTTCTTCTACTCGTCTTTGCGCTTCCTGCATACTTTTGTTCAGGTGGCCGCTAAAATCCTTATCGAAGTTAAAATTATATCGAAAACTCCGGCCGTCCGGCAGCGTGTCGGCATCTGTAAAGATATGGTTTTTATCAAACTTCATAATTTTTGTCCGGCCATTCTTACCTTGTAAAGTAATTACGACGTCCCCGTCTTTATTCATTAAATAAGAATAATTCATTTTTGGCGCCTTTGGCGGACGCGGCGGAGGGGGTGGACCGGGTGGAACTGGAGCTACCCTTGGAACTGGCGGCGCAGGCGGCGTCGGGGGAGCGGGTGGAACCGGCGGAACTGGAGGGGTTTGATGGATTAAATCCTGAATGTCGTATTTATCATAATCGGACTTTGGAATAATTTTACCGTTGATTTTGAGCGAAGTAATCGCTCCGTTATCCATTTCTACTTCTGTTTTTTGCCCGTTGTCGTCTTTAACGATTCGGCGATGGCGGGACTCCGTCGTCTTGCCGAACCCGGAAGTATCCAATTGTTCGGAGATCATATCGGCATATTTCCCGTAATCGGCAGGAGCGACTGCTTCCCCGTTTTCTTTGATCGATTCCACCTGATCGCCATTCATATTAATTTCAACGCTCCGGTTATTTTCCTCCCGGATGATTTTGCGCCTCTTTTCAGGCGCGGAAGTATCGACGGCGACGGCGTCGCGGACGCCGAAAGCGCTGTAGATTGGTTTGCGGGCGCTCAACGACCCTGCAAGCAGCAGGAGGAGCAAAAAGCCAGCGACAGTGATCTTTTCCATGATATTAAAAGAAGGTTTGGGTGGATGAAATAATCGTTGAATGCGTTTTAACAGTTGGTTTTTACGTCCGCCCGAAAAAGACAAGGCGAACGCATAAACGGGTTGTTTTTCAGGGACGGCCTGCTGGATGGCCAACAGCGCTTTGGCAAAGATCAACGGGTTGCCGCAAAGACGAACGGCGCAATCGTCGCACCGGTTTTCGCGTTCAGACCGGATGACCGAACCCATCCACCAGACGGCGGGATGATAATAAAAAAGAATTTCTACGACGGATTGCAGCAAATTGACCAAATAATCGCGGCCCGCAAGGTGCGCCAGTTCATGCGCCAGGATAGACTCCACCTCCTGAACGCTCAACCGGTTGACGGCGCCGACCGGGAAAAGGATCAGCGGTTTGAGCCAGCCCAAGGCCACGGGAGCCTGCACGAGCGCCGATTCTGCCAGCCGGACGACCGGAGAATAGCCGAGACGTTCCTGGAAAACCCGCATCCGAGCCTGCCATTTTTCTTCCAGCAGCATATAGCGCGAAGCGCGGCGGAGCGCGTAGGTTCCGGCCAAACCTGCCCCCCAGCGAAGCGCAAAAAAGAACGCGCCCAAAGCCCAACAAAAAACGATCCCGGTTAAATGATCGCCGACCATATGCTCCATGGTTTGCAACGCAGACGTCCATAGCATTGTTTGCGGTATGGTTTGCGTCAGCCGCAACGACATAAAAGCAGGGTTTGGGAAGTCGGACAAAACATGGTCCGCGATTATATTATTTTCCCATACATGCCAGAAAGTGAAGACCGCGACCGCAAACGTTAATACCAGCGCGCCGTTCGCAACGCGATAGCGAGCGACGGCAGATTTTTGCCGCATCGCCCGGAGAACGAAAGCGGTCAGCGCGGCGACCAGCGCGCCCTGCCAAAGCGAATGTACGACTGTCCACCCAATGGCGCGGATAAGATTTTCGAAAAACGGTTGGATCATGGCGTGTTGGTTAGCAAGATAGAGAAAAAAATAGGAATAATATCGCTAATGCTTGTCGTCTTTTTTCTTTTGCACGTCCTTTTTCTGCTGCTCGTCATCCTGCTGCATTTTTTCCGCCTCTTTTTTCAGGCGGTCGCTTTCTTGTAATAGTCTTTCCGCCTCGCGTTTAAGCTGGTAGGCACTACGGTTCAGATTGGCCGATTGATCTTTGAACATTCGTTCGTTGTTAAAGCGCCGCGCAAATTCCGGCCCGTATTTTTTAGCCCACTTTTCGTTCCATTCCTTCACGCGCCGGTAAGTCGCGCTATCCAAAGTAGGTATATTTCCAAGTTTGTCGGAATGAGGGGAAAACAGGAAAAAAGCGCTGTCCAGCGGAAAGTTTCTAATTTTAAAAGGCGTCAATCCGGCATATGATTTAAAAGTTTTGGTATCGCTCATTTGTTTAGCAAAGTCTTTCAAGCTTCCTTCCGCGCCTAAAGAATTATGAAATTCAAAATATCTGTCATCCGGCACGGTGTCGCCGTCAATGGTGAAAGAGCGTTTGCCCAGTTTCATGACATGTTTTTGGCCGTCCGACCCGGGAATGTTGACGACCATATTCCCCCCGCTATCTAATTGATAGTGATAGTCAAAATTCCGGCGTTTGATTACGTCTGCCGGTGCAGGCGCGGGCGCCGTAGCGTAAGAAATTGGCTTCGGCGGTTTCGGCGGCGTTATATTACCTAACGAAGTATTGGGACTGCTTTCAAAAAATTCTTGGGCGCTATACTTTCCGTAATCTTCTTTGGGAATCACTTTTCCGTTGAAAGATAAATAAATAATTTCCCCTTCTTTATTAATCCGAATTTCTTTGGCGTTTCCATTCTGGTCATTTGTAAACACTACCATATCAACATTTTTAAAACTGCTCGTATCAAATCTATCCGGCTCGTCTTTTTTAGCAATGAGCAGCCTGTAATTCTCGAACTCAGAAGGCGCCACCGGCTTGCCGTCTTTATGAATGGAATCAATATGGTCGCCGGTCATGTCGATCTCCACTTTGCGGCCGTCCTGGTGACGGACGAGTTTCCGGGGCTTTTCAGGCGCGAAAGTATCGTAGGCGACGGCATTTTTGACTTCAGTCGCGCGGTTCAAAGGCCAAGGTTTGCGGGCGCTCAGCGAGCCGGCAAAAATGAGGAACGCTAAAATACAGACGGCTAAGGTTTTTTCCATGACATTAAAGGAAGGGTTAGGTTGATGAAATAATCGCTGCACTCTTTTTAAAAGCCGGTTTTTGCGCCCGCCTGAAAGCGAGAGGGCAAAAGCCAAGGCGGGCTGTTTCTCAGGGACGGCCTGCTGGATAGCCAGCAGCGCTTTGGCAAAGATCAACGGGTTGCCGCAAAGACGGACGGCGCAATCGTCGCACCGGTTTTCGCGTTCAGACCGGATGACCGAACCCATCCACCAGACGGCGGGATGGTAATAAAAAAGTATTTCTACGACGGATTGCAGCAAATTGACCAAATAATCGCGGCCCGCAAGGTGCGCCAGTTCGTGCGCCAAGATGGACTCCACCTCCTGTACGCTCAGCCGGTTGACGGCGCCGACTGGGAAAAGGATTAGCGGTTTGAGCCAGCCCAGCGCTACGGGAGCCTGTAACAGAGCAGATTCCGCCAGCCGGACGACCGGAGAATAGCCGAGCCGTTCCTGGAAAACCCGCATCCGCGCCTGCCATTTTTCCTCGAGCAGCGTATAACGGGAAGCGCTTCGGAGCGCGTAGGTTCCCGCCAAACCGCCCGCCCAGCGCAGCGCAAAAAACGCAGCGCCTAAAGCCCAGCAAAAAACGATGAGGGTTAAATGATCGCCGATAGTCTGTTGAATATTTTCAGCCGCCGTCGTCCAGTTCAGCTCGCGCGACGCCGGATGAAACTGGTTAATAGACATAAAAGAGTCCGCCAGGCCGGCGGCTGTCGGAGCGTTGGGTTTATTTATCTGCCATAAGCGGCAAAAAGTGAAAGCGGAAACTGCAAACAGGAGCGCAAGCGCACCGTTGGCAACCCAATACCGGGCGACCGCTGATTTTTGCCGCAGCGCCCGGAGTACGCAAGCAGTCAGCGCGGCGATCAGCGCGCCCTGCCAAAGAGCATGGACGACCGTCCAGCCAATGGCATAGATCAAGTTTTGAGAGGGCGAATAAATCATGGCGCAGGAATTTGAATCATGATAAATGAGGGAGTTATTTTAAAAAGGGCTTTCAGACGTCAGACGCGATAAATCGCGTTTCTACATTTTTTCCTGTTGTTCAATTTTTTCGATCAGCGCTTTGATCTCTTCCAGTTCTTCAGGGGTCGCGTGGTGATCGCCGAGCGCCTGCATCACGAGTTTCATGGCGGAGCCCCGGAAAGCGTTGTTGACGAACTCCTTCAACAAGCCCTGCTGCGCGTCGCGCTCCAACAGGACGGCTTCGTAGATATGCGTTTTGCTGCCGTCGTCGCGCCGGACCAGACCCCGCTCGAACATGATCTGCATCAGTTTGAGCGTAGTCGTATAACCAATTTCCCGTTTTTGTCCCAGGAATTCGTTGACGAAACGGACGGACGAGGGCCCATTCTGCCATAAGACCTGCAATATTTCCAGTTCAGCGTTGGTCGGCTTAATGTATGTATTCACTTTGATAAATGATGGATGATAAATGATAAATTACTTTAAACTAAACAAGCTGTTAAATACCGGCTTTTTTGTCGCCTTACACTTAGAACCGTTGGGGTCGGCATTTTCTACTTCAAATTTGTACCTTTGCGCCGCCTCAAACAAACCTGTTTTAAAGTCTTCAAATTTATTGAAACAAAGATATACGACAACATTCGTAAATACAAATTTATCTACGTTTATTTTCGTATTTTTGATAAAATTTAACAAATGGCCGTATTGTTCAACCGTTTTTATCTGGCTCTTTTCGTACTGGCTATATTTGCCGCGCCCGGTTTTAGCCAGTTAAGCGATTACCAGCTCTTAAAGTCGATCAACCAAACCCCTAATACCGGTTTAGACAATGCGGCGACTTTTATCTCCAATACCTCCAGCTATATAGATTTTGCAACGCCTGTAACCATGTTCGCCGTCGGCTTGGCCAAACAGGACAGCCTTTTGCTTCAAAAAAGCTATGTCGCCGCCTTTGCCTTGGGCGCTACAACGGTAGAAGAAGTGCTGCTGAAAAAAATTATCGGACGGGCGCGCCCCGCCGTTACTCATCCCGATATACGCGCGCTGGAAAACGAAACGTCGGCGTCTTTCCCTTCCGGCCATACGTCGGCCTCATTTGCCACGGCGACGTCGTTGAGCCTGGCATTTCCGAAATGGTACGTAATCGCGCCGTCTTTTGCCTGGGCGTCGGCGGTCGGCTATTCGCGGATACGGATGGGCGTCCATTACCCTTCCGACGTGTTGGCAGGCGCTATTCTGGGGACGGGTACAAGTTTTTTGACGTATAAAGGGAATCAGTGGTTGAGACGGAAAAAGAAACCCTAATTCAGACTGCTTGCTCCGGTTTTCTTAACAACCGCCACAACATTCCCAGACTCATTAAAATCAGCAATGCGGCGGCCCAAAACGGCGCGCCCGGCCATTGCACTGGCGCGTTTTTGGAGGTAAAATAAGCAAACAAGTTGGTCATCATCAAGGGGCCGATGATTGAGCAGAGGCTCATCAGGCTTGTTTGCGCGCCCCGGAGTTCGCCTTGCGCGTTCGGTGGAACGGCATTCGACGAAATACCTTGTAGGGCGGGACCGCAAATGCCGCCCAGGGAAGAAATAGCAGTAATGGCGTACATCATCCAGCCCTGCGTTGCCATGCCGTAAGCGGCATACCCCACCAGGGCAATGGCCAGGCCGATAAAAACGGAATTGTTGACGCCCCATTTTGGAATTAAAATGCGCGTCAGGCCGCCCTGCACCACGGCGGCGGAAACGCCGACCACGACCAATGAAAGCCCCACCAGCCCCTCGCCCCAGCCGAATTTATACATGGTGTAGTAGGTCCAGACGCTTTGGGTGGCGTAGTTCGATATATAGATCAGGCCCAGCGGAATCATCATGCCAATCACTACCGGGTATTTTTTCATTTCAATCAGGGCGCCGACCGGGTTAGCGCGTTTCCAGTCAAATGGACGGCGATTTTCGGTTTTTAAAGATTCCGGCAGGATGAAATATCCGTAGAGCCAGTTGAGGAGCGCCATCAGCGCGGCGGCAAAAAACGGCAGCCTTGTTGCCCAGTGTTCAATGGAGTGGCCAAAATATTCAACGCCCGGATGGTGTTCGGCCATCCATTTACCCCATTCCGCAATCCCGCCCCCGATAGCGGGACCAATAATAAACCCCAGCCCGAACGCCGCGCCCAGCAGCCCGAAATTTTGCGCCCTTTTTTCAGGCGGGCTGACGTCCGCAATATAAGCGCCGGCGGCGGAAAAACTCGCGCCCGTGATTCCCGCTATAATCCGGCCAATGAATAGCCACCAAATAGTCGGCGCGAAGCCCAGCAACACATAATCCAGCCCGAACGCGAACAGCGACGCTAAAATCACGGGCCTCCGTCCATACTGATCGCTGAGACCGCCAATAATAGGCGAGAAAAAAAACTGCATCACCGAGTAAGCCAGCATCAGCCACCCGCCCCAGCGCGCCGCAGAACTGAGATCGCTACCGGTTATCTGCATAATCAACCTCGGGAATACCGGGATGATGATCCCGAACCCGATAACGTCGATCAGCAAAGTGATGAATATAAAAACGAGCGCGGAATTGCGTTTTTCGCCTTGCATAAGTGGACGTTTATAAGCTATCAGCCATTAGCATTCAGCTATCAGCCGTTAATGAGCATTTTAAAAAGGCAGTAAATGTGAAACGCTGTTTTTATCAACCCTTGAAATCACAAAAATATAAAAATTTCACGCCTATAAAAAGCGGCGCTCAAAATAGGCGGCTTTTATAACGTTAAGACGCTGAACGGTTTTTCTGCAAATAATACGCCGGAACGCCCGCCAGGACGATAAAGACGCCAGCCCAACTGGGTTTTACAGACCAGCCGAATAAATTAATAGGCGTTTCATAGATCAGCAAATTGACGCAAATGGCGCCAGCCGCCAGGATATACAACGCCGGGACGACCGGATAGCCAATCGCCCGGTAAGGTCGCGGCGCGTCGGGTCGCGTCGCGCGCAGCCGGAAAATACCGGCGATAGTCAGGATATAAAACAGTAAGGTAGCGAAAGTAACGTATTTCAGCAGATCGGCGTATTTGCCCGACGCGCAAAGCAAACAAGCCCAAACACACTGAGCCGCCAGCGCGTAGCCGGGCGCCCCGCTGCGATTGAGTTGTGCGGCCTTCCGAAAAAACAGCCCGTCTTTGGCCATCGCGTAGTAGACCCGCGCGCCGGACAGCGTGATCCCATTGACGCATCCAAACGTAGAGATCATGATCAGAACTGCCATTGCGATGGCGCCCGGCGCGCCGAACAGCGCTTCGGCGGCGGCTCCGCCAACGCGGTCGTTGGCGGCGAAGGCGATGCTCGCGCCGCCCGGCGTCCCGCCCACAGGCAACACAGACAGGTAAGCAATATTGGCGGAGACATATAAAATGGAAGTTAACAGTGTGCCAAAAAATAAGGCCAGAGGAATATTGCGCTCCGGACGGCGAATTTCTGCGGCTGTGTACGTAATATTATTCCAGGCGCTGGAAGAAAAAATAGCGCCTACGATGGCCAGCCCGAAAGCCGACCACAGCGCGCCGTTATGCAGGGGCGTTTGTTGGATCGCTTTATTTTTATCTATAACCAACCGGAAAGCGTTCCAGCCGGTCTGCATATTTTCATGAAAAATAGTCCCGCCAAAGCCTTTATAAAAACCCAGTACAATCAGCTCGGTCAAAGCCGTTATTTTGGTCACGGTAAAAACATTCTGTAGCCATTTGCCGTACGCCACGCCGCGAATATTGACTGCTGTTAATATAACCAGCGCCACGAGCGCCACGGCCTGTGTAGCGGTGAACGTATAACCGCCGGTAAAGAACAGAACATGATTTTCGCCCGCCCAGGGAAACAATACGGCGAAAAACTTAGCGAAGGCAATGGAAACGGCCGCCATTATCCCGGTTTCGATGACCAAAAAAGTAGTCCACCCGAACAAAAACCCTGTCAATGGGCCAAAAGCGTCGCGAATATAGACGTACTGACCGCCCGCTTTGGGCGTCATGGCCGCCAGCTCGCCGTAGCACATTGCGGCGACAATGGTCAACACGCCCGTCGCCGCCCAGACCGCCAGCAGCCAGGGGCCTGAACCCAACTGCCGCGCAATACCGGCCCCGACAATGAAAATACCGGAGCCGATCATCGAACCCGCCACGATCATCGTCGCGTCGAACAGACCTAACGAGCGATCAGGGTTCTTGGTTTCGATAAGGTCCGGCGCTGAAGCGCTGAGGGGTGATTGCATAAAAGCCGTTGGGCAAGCGTGATCATTAACGGCTCAAAATAGGAGAAAAAGACCAGAAAACAGCGACTGTCGAAATAATATTTTACTTCGTCGCCTGCGCTACCCAGTCGCCGATAATTTTCAAAGCGGCGGGCGCGAACGTTTCTTCCAGTTGACCGTATTCTTTATACGAACATTTCCGGCAGGTTTGAAACAGGTGGTTGAGGCCCGGCAATTCCAATATTTGATAAGAAGGAGATTTGCTTTTTTGAAGCCCCTGCCGGATGGCCGCCAAATTCATTTTTGGCGCTACCTGTATATCCCGTTCGCCGTCGAGCGCAAGTACAGGGCAGCTAATCTTTTCCAAATCTGGCACGGGATCATAATGCACAAAAAAATGATACCAGGGCGAAGCGGCGGAACGAATGGTAGCAGTTATGTATTTCCGTAGCGTACTATCGTTTGTCACATTGGTTGTTCGTTGTACGACTTCCGCGCCCGCCGTCGTCTGCCATTTTTTGAATGCCCGCGTCGCGTTGTTATAGGCTGCTTTCGGGTCTTTTTCGTCCATCACGACTTTCATCATTTGTTTATATAAAGGCCGGTAAGCGCCGAGATCGGCAGAATCTACGCCGCCGGATTTGAGCAGATCGACGCCCTGCTGTTCGAGTAGGTCCAGGCTTTTCACGCCCGGCGCTGCCAGCAAAACCACGAAAGCAACGTCGGGACGCCGCGCGGCGATCATATTCGCGATCATGCCGCCCTCGCTATGGCCGATCAGGCCCGCTTTCCGGACATCGATCTCCGGTCTGGTAATCAGGTAATCGAAAGAAGCGGACGCGTCGGCGGCAAAATCGGCGGTGGTGGACGCCCCGAAATTGCCGGTCGTCTTACCGGCGCCGCGATCGTCCACGCGCAGGACGGCAAAGCCCCGCTGCGTCAAATAATCGGCGATGACGGCAAACGGTTTGTGACCGAGCATGGTCTCGTCCCGGTCCTGTTGGCCGCTGCCGGTGATCAGCAGCGCGGCGGGGAACGGCCCCGTTCCGGGCGGTCGGGTCAGCGTGGCCCCAAAATGTATTTTATGACCGGCGTCGTCGTATTCCACGTCTTCCGACACATAATCGAACGGCGGGACGGGCATCTGCGGACGGGTTGAAGGCTCCCCCCGGTCTTTTTTCCGCAGGGTCAGCGGCGCAATGAATGTTTTCTGCATCCAGAACCCGGAGATTTCCGTAGCGTCGGCGTTGACCTTCCCCGCGAAATTGGCATGGGCCAAAGCGATCGACACAAACAAACTATCGCCGCGCAGAATCGTCGTATCGCAGGGCGCGCCGTACACTTTGCGGGCCGGGTCGTCCAGCGTCGCGCTCAGCGCCCCATGCGGTTCCTTTCGGATATTCATCTGAACGCGAATCGTCCGGCTGGCGTTGACTTCAAGGTCGCCTTCCCAGCGGCCGGGAAGGCGGGATTGGGCGCGGAGGCCAAATGCGCTTATTAAGAAAACGCCGGTCAATATAAAAAAGGGTTTCTTCAAGCAATAGTCCGTTAAGAAATTATTTTTGTTTTTAGATTTAGGCGGCGATTTTGCCGAGTTGATACAGTTTTTGGATCTTTATTTTATTTTCCGCCTGATTTGGGTCAATTCCGATATCCAGTCCCAGATGTTGTTTGGCGTCCCGGTACAGGAACTCTATTTGAAAACGAATATGCAAAATAGCTAAATCTTTGGAACACGTCGAGCGAATCAGTTCCAAATTGAAATCCCGAAAGTTAAACGGTTTGGAAAAATTCCGGCGGTAGCTTAGTTCGTTATGAACGCCCCACCGACCCAGGTTCAAATAATTTACCCGGCCCTGTAGACCTGAATATAATCGTATGACGTCCAACAAAAATGACCGCTGCCATTTGCCAATGTCAGACATTTTGCTCAATATTGCACTCGTGAATATTTCGATATTCATAGGGTAAAAGTTTGGTTAGGTTTGCAACACAAAACTAAAACTTTTACCTTTTTTATTATATCTAACTACGCAATAAACGAAATATTAACGGACTATTGCTTCTTTATACACTAAAAAATGATTCGTTTACAACACAAAAATTTCCAGTCAAAAATTTTCAAAATTACGGCTGTTTTAGTTTGCATTTTAGGTCATACTGTTGCAGGAATTGCTCAAAACAAAGATTCTTTATCATACAGGATAGAAAGTGCGGAGCTGATCAATCCAACCACGGTAGAATTTACATTTTCAGATAAACAGCGGCTGACTATTGATTTTTATGGTGAAAATATTTTTCGCCTTTTTGAGGATACGTCTGGTAATATGATCCGTAAACCGGAAGCGATCCCCCCGGCAAATATATTGGTTGATAATCCACGACGGCCGGTTAGTGCGCTCGCCATTAAGTATGCAGCGAATACGATAACGATCATTTCTGCTAAAATATCTGTTGTGATAAATAAGGCGACTTCTTTAATTGAGGTAGTAAACAATGCTTCGCAAAAAGTAGTACTGCAAACGATTAAGCCTTTTTCTTTTAGCGATGAAAAAACAACGCTGGTTTTAAAAGAGAATCCGGAGGAATATTTTTTTGGCGGTGGCGTCCAAAACGGCCGCATCTCTCATAAACACAACAGCATTGCTATAGTTAATGAAAGCAGTTGGACAGATGGCGGGGTAGCTTCGCCGGCGCCTTTTTACTGGTCAACCAATGGATATGGTATGATGTGGCACACTTTCAAGCCAGGTAAATATGACTTTGGATCGAAGGGAAACGGCCAGGTAATTCTTTCGCACAATACAAACTATATCGATGTTTTTTTTATGGTGAATGATGGCGCTGCCAATCTTTTAAATGATTTTTACCAGCTCACAGGCAATCCTGTTTTGTTACCAAAGTTTGCTTTTTACGAAGGTCATCTGAATGCATATAACCGGGATTATTGGAAAGAAGATTCTACCGGAATTCTTTTTGAAGATGGCAAACGCTATAAAGAAAGTCAAAAGGATAATGGAGGTGTTAAAGAGTCGCTTAACGGAGAAAAAAATAATTACCAATTTTCTGCGCGCGCAGTAATTGACAGGTATCAGAATAACGACATGGCTTTAGGTTGGATATTGCCCAATGACGGCTATGGCGCAGGTTACGGGCAAACCAGCACATTAGACAGCAATATTGCAAACTTGAAATCTTTTGGTGATTACGCCCGCAAACATGGTGTGCAGATAGGTCTCTGGACACAATCCGATCTGCATCCTAAGGCGGGTATCAGCGCACTTTTACAAAGAGATATTATTAAAGAAGTTCGGGACGCCGGCGTTCGGGTTTTAAAAACGGATGTAGCATGGGTAGGTGATGGCTATTGCTTTGGCCTGAATGGCGTTGCAGATGTGGGGCAAATTTTACCATACTACGGCAACGATGCTCGGCCTTTTTTCATCTCGTTAGACGGATGGGCAGGTACGCAACGCTATGCAACCGTATGGAGCGGCGATCAAACTGGAGGTAACTGGGAGTATATCAGATTTCATATTCCAACTTTTATTGGTGCAGGCCTATCGGGATTAAGCAACATTACATGTGATATGGACGGTATTTTTGGCGGCGAAAATCCTGTGATAAACGCACGGGATTTTGAGTGGAAGACCTTTACACCGATGCAATTAAATATGGATGGTTGGGGCGCCAATCCCAAATATCCGCATGCCCTTGGCGAACCTACCACATCCATCAACCGAACTTATCTTAAATTAAAATCCCAACTTCTCCCTTATACTTACAGTATAGCAAAAGAAGCTGTAAACGGCTTGCCAATGATAAGGGCTATGTTTTTAGATGATCCAAATAAATATACGCTTGGCAAAGCGACTGATTACCAGTTTATGTATGGTCCTTCTTTTTTAGTTGCACCCATTTATCAATCTACAGAGATGGACAAAAGCGGGAATGATATCCGCAACAACATTTATTTACCAAAAGGCGTCTGGGTTGATTATTTTTCAGGACAGGAATACGCAGGAGATTGCATCATCAACAGTTTTGACGCGCCTATCTGGAAGTTGCCGGCGCTGGTAAAAAAAGGCGCCATTATTCCAATGAACAATCCTAATAACCATGTAAATGAAATTGATAAAAATTTCCGAACTTATGAAGTATATCCCTTCGGTAAATCTTCTTTTACACAATATGATGATGATGGCGTAACAGAGGCCTACAAAAATGGCTTCTGCGCTACAACCCTTATTGAGTCTAACTTGTCGGGTGACATTGCCGGCGTATCAGTGCACGCCACCAAAGGAGATTTCAATGGTTTTGTAAAACAAAAAGCAACCATCTTTAAAATAAATGTAACTGCTAAACCAAAAAGTGTTACTGTAATAATTGGTGGAAAAATACAGAAAATAGCTGCGGTTAATTCCTTGGAAGAATTTAATAAAAACAGCGCCTCATATTTTTATAATGCAAGCCCCGACTTAAACCAATTTGCAACAGCAGGAGGTGAATTTGCCAAAGTGAAAATGATTAAAAATCCGCAGGTATGGGTGAAAGCTGCAGCGGTTGATATTTCTAAAAGTGAGGTTACCCTAAAGATTAACGGATTTGTATTTAAACATGCAGATAAATTAAAGCAACATACGGGACGCCTTACTATGCCTGCAAATGTGGAGGTAGCAGATAGTAATAAAACAGCCTATACTTTAAAGCTTAACTGGGATGCTGTTCCTGATGATGATTATTATGAAATTGCGTTTATGGGAATGCGCTATACTACAATTAAGAAACCTTATTTTTTATTCGAAGGCCTGCAGGCAGAAACTGAATATAGTTTCAAAATAAGGGCGGTAAACAAAGAGGGTAATTCTGAATGGGCGACTGTTCAGGCCAAAACAAAAAACAATCCGTTGGAATTCGCCATTCATGATATCAGTGCGGCGTCAACTGCCGAAGATGAAGAAGGAAATGAAATAAGCAAATTGTTTGACTTTGATGAGAAGGATATCTGGCATACAAAATATGGAAAAAAGGCGCTTCCATTTTCTTTTGTAATGGATTTAAACACAATCAATCAATTAGATAAATTCACATACATCCCACGCTCTGATGGCGGTAATGGAACGCTGATGAAAGGCGCCGTGGAATACAGTGTAGATAAACATATATGGCTCCCGGCAGGCGCCTTTAACTGGAAAAGAGATAATGCCCTAAAAACGTTTGATTTCTCCAACCATCCTTCTGTTCGATATATAAAAATTTCTGTAGAAATGGCTGCAGGGAACTATGGCGCCGGGCAGGAATTGTATGTATTTAAAGTAGCCGGTACCGCAAGTATTCTCCCGGGTGATATTAATGACGATCATAAAATTGACAACAACGATCTTACTTCTTACATGAATTATACCGGACTGAAAAAGGGTGATGCAGATTTTGATGGATACATTAGCAAAGGTGATATTAATAAAAATGGATTGATAGACGCTTACGATATTTCGGTAGTGGCTTCACAATTAAATGGCGGTGTTAAAACCACAGACAGCGCTGCAAAAGTTTTTGGTGCTTTACAAATCAGCGCTGCAAAGCAGAGCTATAAAAAAGGCGAAACGGTAGAGATAATAGTAAAAGGAAATAACCTGGCCAATGTAAATGCTTTTAGCTTTGCGTTGCCATACAATCAACAGAATTTTGAATTTACCGGTATGCAAACACTTAAGATGGAAGCGATGGAAAATCTTACTTACGACAGGTCGCATTCCGATGGTAGCAAAGTACTTTATCCAACATTTGTAAATGTTGGAAATAAGTCCACCCTGACTGGTAGTGAAGAGCTTTTCATCATAAAATTAAAAGCGAAACAAAATGTAACTTTTAATCTGAAACTTACTGATGGTATTTTGGTAAATAAAAGCCTTGAGTATATTAATTTTTAAATGCTCCTAAAATATTAGATATTATTCAGAGAATAAACTTATGTACATGCGAGGGCTGATATTTTCTCAATGGACTTCTTACTCTTAAATTATGTAAACCGCAGGCGTTTGTATATAATACTCCCCAAAAATAGGACAGCGAGTTAAGGTGAAAAATGTATAATTTTATCATCTAAAATCTGTCTAAAATGGAAAAGAAAACGCGTCGTAAACACACTGCGGCTTTTAAAGCAAAAGTTGCCCTGGAAGCG
>JBBRMZ010000126.1:0-14713 GCA_038230555.1 Chitinophagales bacterium | reverse complement strand
GTTTTGCCTGGCTTAATTTTTACCGCCGATTAGCCAAAGATTTTGAAAAAACAACACAATCTTCCGTCGCATTTATTCAAATCGCTTTTATTAATATCATATTGGCAAAATTCTGAACCGAAATTTTAAAACATACTCTTAATTCTCAATCATGACTTCGGATATTTTAATTTCTCAATGCCAGGCGCCCTCGGGCTTCATCATTCCAATGGGAGCGTATTTTAATCAGACAAAATTTTCTTTCCTATTATACTGATAATAACGGGATAAAAAATTATGTATTTTTATCCCAAATCCTATAAATCAAAAGGTTACATGATAATTTTAAGCGCAGAATAGGGTAGAAGGGACGTTTGAATTTCCTAAAAAATTAGAAGGCCCCTTGTCCGCCTTTTTCAATCACAAACCAAAAAAAAACGCCGGTAATTATAAAATTACCGGCGTTTTTTAAAATAATATCTTAAAAGTCAATGAATTATATAATAACTCATAACTCATAACTTTCCGACCTATTTATTGAACGCTTTCATGAACTGGTCGCTCGACGGTTCGACGGCGGAGGCGAAAAATTCGGTCAGTTCGCCTTTTTCATTGACGAGGTATTTGCAGAAGTTCCAGCTCGGTTCCTGACTGTTCCAGCCGTTTTGTTTCGGATCGGTCAGCCATTGGTAGAGAGCGGATTTGTCGGTGCCTTTCACGCTTACTTTCTCGAACATCGGGAAGGTCACGCCGTAATTTTTAGTGCAGAAGGTTTTAACGTCGGCGTTCGTGCCGGGTTCCTGTCCGCCGAAATTGTTGGCGGGGAAGCCCAAAACAACGGCTTTATCTTTGTTGGCCTCATAGAAAGCCTGCCATTTGGCGTATTGCGGCGTGTAGCCGCATTCGCTCGCGACATTCAAAATAATGATCTTTTTGCCTTTATAGGCTTCAAGGTTGGTAGAAACCCCGTCGATGGTTTTTACCGGAATATTGAACACGCCCGAAGCGGCAGACGGCGTTTCCATCGTATTTATCATAAGCAACTGGTTAGGTTTGTGAAGAATAGCGTTAGGGTTGCAGGCAGAAAAGCCAATTAAGAACGCTGCGAAGATGGTTAAAGAGAAAAGCGTCTTTTTCATTATTTAGGACAAATGATTGGTTAAGAGATAAGATAATTCAGTTATTATCCTGGTATAATAGTAAAATGTTGGATATTGTTTAAGGAGCGCGGGTAAAGGTGCGGATTAATTCCCCCTTAATTACCTAACTCAGGTTTTTTGTCGCAATAATTATAGGTTCTCAAAGATTATTTTTACTTTTAAACCGGTCTACGGGTTGTAGAACAAACCCCGACGACCGGTTCATTCGACTTTTTTATTTAACTACCAAACCAATGCATGATGAAAAAAATTCAACCGGCTATTTTACTCTTTTTTGTGGCGCTCTCCGCTTTTTCTGCGGCGCCTGTAAGAGCGCAAACCTACGACAGCGCGCGGATAGCGGCTTTCAAAAAACAGGTATTGCCCTTGGTGGCGGGCAAGGAGAAGCAGATCCAGGAAATGGTGGATATGATTTTTAGTTTCGGCGAACTGGGTTTCCAGGAGTTTGAAACGTCCAAATATATAACGGGTATCCTCGCTAAAAACGGCTTTGCGGTCGAGCATGGAATCTCGAATATTCCCACGGCCTGGATGGCGAAGTGGGGGAGCGGAAGCCCGGTGATCGCCTTGGGCAGCGATTTGGACTGCATCCCGAAAGCGTCGCAAAAACCCGGGGTCGCCTACAAAGACCCGATCGTGGAAGGCGCGCCGGGACATGGCGAAGGCCATAATTCCGGGCAGTCGGTGATCATTTTCGCGGCGCTGGCCGTGAAGGAGATCATGGAGAAAAACCATATTCCGGGGACAATCGTCATCTGGCCGGGGGTGGCCGAAGAACTGGTGGCGAGCAAAGCCTGGTATGTGCGGGACGGTTATTTTAAGAATGTGGACGCCTGCATCTTTACGCACGTCAGCGGGGATTTCGACGTCGCCTACGGAGACAACGGGGGCAACGGCCTGGTCTCCGTCAAATTCTCTTTTACCGGCGACGCGGCCCATGCCGCAGGCGCGCCCTGGCGGGGTAAAAGCGCGCTGGACGCCGTGGAACTAATGGACGTAGGCTGGAACTTTAAGCGCGAACACTTGAAACCCACGCAGCGGTCGCATTACGTCATCGTGGACGGCGGCGATCAGCCTAACGTAGTGCCGTCCAAAGCGAGCGTCTGGTATTATTTCCGGGAGCGGATCTACGACGATATTAAAAGTATGTACGAATCGGGGATCCGGATCGCCAACGGGGCGGCCATGATGACGGATACCAAAATGGATTACCAGATCCTGGGGACCGCCTGGCCAGGCCATTTCAACAAACCGATGGCGGAGGCCATGTATAAAAACATACTGACCGTCGGCATGCCTACCTGGACCGACGCCGATCAACAACTGGCGGTAGCCACCCAAAAGCTCATGGAAGCGCCGAAGAAAGACTTCGAAGGCAGGGAGATCAACGGACTACGCGCCAAACCCGATAGTTTGCGGGGTTCCGTTCCGTTTTCCTGGGGCGGAGGCAGCGACGATATTGCAGATATTTCCTGGAACGTCCCGACGATCGTTTTGGGCTACCCCGCCAACATTCCGGGCCTCAAAGGCCACCACTGGGGAGACGCGATCGCCATGGCCACCCCCATCGCCCACAAAGGCTGCCTGGCGGGTGCGAAAGCTACGGCCCTGACCCTCATCGACCTGTTCACAACGCCGCAGATCCTCGCCGACGCAAAGGCTTATTTTACGAACGTCCAGACAAAAGACACGCATTATATCCCGTTCATCAGCGCGAGCGACCCGCCGCCCACTTATTTGAATAAGGAAAAAATGGAACCGTACCGCGAGCAGATGAAGAAGTTTTATTACGATCCGACAAAGTATAAAACCTACCTGGAGCAACTTGGAATCACCTATCCGACGCTGACAAAGAAAGTGTCTGGACGGTGAAAGTTGTCTGAACTGTGATTCTTATGATTTTTTATGATTTATATGAACCGTTTACGACTCGCAATCCGGGAATTCTTACGTTCTATAACTAAAAAGCCGGGAAAGGGATATTTATTTTTTTACAAAAAATAAATATCCCCCACTCCCCGCTGGCGCGAAGCTCGTACGGGGAGAAGCGTTTCCCTAAAATTGTTAAGCAACCATAACTAATCGCTTTTAACAATGAAAGACGCTAAATATTTGCTGGCTTATTTACTGCCGGCTTCGGCATTTTACGGGCTGTGGCGCGAAGGCTGGTTTTATTTTCTGCCGGTCGTAATCATTTTTGTGTTGCTGCCGGCGATCGAGGCGGTAGCGCCTGCGGCGTCTGGAAACAGGAGCGAGGCGGAAGAAACTGACGCGGAAAAATCGCGCTGGTTCGATTATTTGCTTTACGCGCATGTTCCTTTACTGTACGGACTGCTGGTTTACGGATTTTGGATCGTTGCGAACCGGATCTTGACGGGCGTCGAGCTGGTCGGACTGGTTAGCGCTTTGGGCGTCATGATGGGTAGTTTTGGGATCAACGTAGCGCACGAGTTGGGTCACCGGATTAAAACGTACGAACAGGTTTTTGCAAAAGCGCTGCTGACGCCTTGTCTATATCTGCACTTTTATATCGAACATAACCGAGGCCATCATAAAAACGTGGCGACGGACGCCGACCCGGCATCCGCCCGGAAAGGAGAAACCGTGTACGCCTTTTGGATTCGCTCCACGCGCGACAGTTATCTGGACGCCTGGCGGCTGGAAGCGGAACGGTTGCGCAAACTTGATCTGCCGGTCCTTTCGGCCCGCAACGAAATGATCTGGTTCCAAATCGCGGAATTCCTTTATCTGACTACAGTCTGCTGTTTTTTTGGCCGGACGGCGCTCTGGGTCGCTATCGCAAGCGCGGTCGTCGCATTTTTGCTGCTCGAAACGGTAAATTATATTGAACACTATGGCCTGCGCCGCGCCCTGACCGCCGCCGGTCGCTACGAACCGGTCGGCCCGGAACATTCCTGGAATTCAGACCATCCGCTGGGGCGTATTTTTCTTTACGAACTCACCCGTCATTCGGACCATCATTTCAAATCAACCCGGAAATACCAGGTACTGCGCCATTTTGAGGAAAGCCCGCAATTGCCGACGGGGTACCCTGCCGCATTGTTGTTGGCCCTGGTCCCGGCGTGGTGGTTCCAGGTAATGGACGATAGAAAAAGATGAGGTAAAAATATTGCATTTAATTGTATCCGCCCCGCGAAGCGAGCGCAAACGTCTTACTTTGCTATACATCAGAAACTGAGATCACAGCATATTTAAAATAACCTTTATGAATATCAGTAACTCCATTGTACGGCTGTCTGTTTGCCTGATTTCTATTTTCTGTTTGCATGCCCCCGCCTTTGCCCAACAACCAGCGGGCTACAAGGAAGCAGATTATATACTGAAAAACTTTAAATTCTCCGACGGTTCCGTCCTGGATTCCCTGAAGCTGCATTATTATTTTTTAGGAAAACCGCGCCTCAATAAAGACGGCCAGGTCGATAACGCCGTGCTGATCATGCACGGAACGGGCGGAAACGGCCTGAACTTTATGACGGAGAATTTCGCCGGACGCCTTTTCAGGAAAGATCAGATTTTGGATACCGGACGCTATTTTATCATCCTACCGGACGCGATCGGGCATGGCAAATCCGGAAAACCCAGCGACGGGTTACGCATGAAATTTCCAAAATATACCTACGACGATATGGTTGAGGCCGACTACCGGCTGCTGACCCAACGCCTCAAAATCAGCCATGCCCGGTTAATCATGGGAACCTCTATGGGCGCCATGCATACCTGGGTGTTTGGATATACGCATCCCGACTTTATGGACGCCCTGTTCCCCCTCGCCAGCCTGCCGGTCGAAATAGCCGGAAGAAACCGCATCTTTCGCAAAATGATTATCGACGCCATTGAAAACGACCCCAACTGGAACCAGGGAAATTATCAACAACAGCCGACGCAGGGCTTGAAAAGCGCATTAAATATTTTATTCATCATGGGAAGCGTTCCGCTGCAATGGCAAAAAGAAGCGCCCACCCGAGCGTTGGCCGAACAATACCTCAATAAATTTATCGTCGGCGCCCTTCCAACCAAAGACGCCAACGACATGATCTATCAGTTCGACGCGTCCAGGGACTATAATCCGGCCCCTTTTTTACAGAACATCAAAGCCCCGCTGCTCGCCATCAATTCTGCAGACGACCAGATCAATCCGCCGGAGTTGATGATTCTGGATACAGCCATTCTGAAAGTACCCCATGGAAAATATATCCTGCTGCCGATTACGCCCGAAACGCGCGGACATGGGACCCATTCGCTGCCGAAAATATGGAGCGGTTATTTAAGGGAGTTAATGAAGGAGACGGAAAAGGAGGGTAGGCGGTAATTGTTTTTTGGATTAACTGTTCTGATAAACCCGTATATTTGTAGAAATATATAACGCCATGTCTAAAGTAGAATTATATCAATCCGTACTGTCAAAATTAGGGCGACTGGCCGCCAAGGAAATGGCCGACGTCGACGCTTTCCTCACTGAACTCCTTAAAAGAGAACCGCAGAATAAAAATAAAAAGGGCGAAAACAAAAATGCAAAACTGGCCGGCGCCTGGAGGGACTGGGACGAGGAAGAGTTTCAATCGTTTTTGGCTCATACAAAACAGATCAGGGAAGAAATGTTCTCCGATCGAAAAGTTGACTTATGAAAGAAGCGCTGCTAGATACGGATACTATTTCCTTTTTCTTAAAAGGCAATTCAAAAGTTGTGAAAAAAATGGATTCCCATTTTAATTATTTTGGCTATTGGAATATGAGCGTCATTACTTATTATGAGATTATGAATGGACTTATATACAAAGATGCTAAACAACAAATCAAAGCATTTGAAATTTTTAAAAGTCAATCTCAAATTTTCCCATTAAACATTGAAATAGCAGATCTCGGAGCGGAAATCTATTCAAACTTACGCCGAAGCAGTCAAATGATAGGCCATAACGACGTTCTTATTGGGGCGTCAGCGATTCATCATAATTTTGTGATGGTTACCAATAATTTAAATCATTTCAACCGGATTCCAGGATTGGAATTGGAAAATTGGATGGGGTAGAGCCTTCCAATTTACATACTACAAACATCGAGTCTTATTATGCCTTTCATGTATTCATTTTTTTCCACAAGCCTTTTTTATCAACTCCGGAATGATTTAAATGTATAATGGTAAAAATCGTCGTTACAGCCACAGACGCTCATTTGCTTCTAGTAATTCCCATTGAATATATTGAAGTATCGTTTTATGCAACCGACGAGACGCTTCCTTCCAAGAAAAAATAGATTAAAAAAGCGTCCCATTTTAAGGGACTTTTTACCACGACGGAAGCGCAGAAATTTCAACAATATCTTAAACAGGCGCGCCGGGAATGGGACTAAGATATTTAATCGACAATAATATAATACAAATTACAGTTAAAGGATTCTATTAACTGATTTTTTTTGCTGGATATGTTGCCCCAGAAAGGGCGTCTTTCCATATTAAACCTGGCTGATCCGTCGACGTCTCGAATTCAATTTCTGCAAAGAGCGAGCGGTAAAAAAAACGATGAGGCCCCAGACAGTTTAACGATGTAAAATATCCGCCCGTTCCTTTTAAATATAAGGCCCCTTTCTCTTCTTTTACCGTTAAGGTAAAGCCTGGAAACAATTCATATACCCCTGTAAATTTTCGCAATGCTGGAGCCGATTGGGCTAATTGGTCGATTGATTTAATATCCGGAACCTTGGTTTTACCATTAAAATAAATTTCGCATAAACCGTTGTTTAATACGTTTAACGCCCCTGTGCGAATGTTGCTTAAAAATATAATACATACGCCCTCCTTCACACCGCAAAAGCCATGCGTTTCTGACCAGAGAGCGACCACAGTTATAGGCGACTTATATAGGGCTTATATGTGACTTATATATGACTCAGGAGGTTTGTAAAGCGCCTCATTGGTAGCGCTATATAAATAAAAAGCCTGTTTTTCTAAAATTTCTATTTTAAGCCCTTTTAAAGAGTTTTTGTATATAAATTGACTTCCCCTATCAAAACCAAAGTAAAGTCGCCCTAAATCGGCTGGAAGCGGCAAAAATCGAATGTATTTACAATGAATACTAATTTATTTGATTCATGATTTTACAGGACGTCACCCTGTGCCGAAAAACTTTGTTCAATGTAGTGATATCGTTTGCTCTTTTAGTGTTAATATTTAACTTTAACTACTTATAAGTTCAATGTATAGTTGGTGAAGTATGATTTTTGAAGCTGGTTCATTTTTAATTTTTTTATACAACGTCCAGGCGCCATTTTTTCAACAGAAGATACTTCATATAATCATTTAAACCCAGGGAGAACCAGGAAGTATAACCAAGTACGATTAAAGTTTCATCTATTGGAATGGCTTTAAATCCTAACAATCCATAAGTAGAAAAAATTAATCCAAGAATCAGGTCTCCAAGTATTAGAAAAAAAAGCAATTTGCCAGGTCTTGGAAAACTCCAAAAATGTTTTTTACTCCTAACGACAAAAATAGAGAATAAGGCTAAAAATAATAATATTTCAAAGCTGAACGTGTTCAGCGCGTTACTATCTGTATTAAGATGAAAGTACTTGAACCCGATATAGAGTAGCCCAAAAGATTCAATCGTCATAAACAGACCTATCGCCGCTCCAATTTTTACCAATGCGTTTATATTCCACTTCGCCGGCTTTTTTGACCAGTTCACATGATCTGTTGACAATGAAATTTTTACAAAATCAGTCATAAAGATCATGATCAACATGGCGGTCGCAGAAATTATAAATTTGCCGGTTATCAGAAAAGCGAAAACCAAGAAACATGTTTTAGATATGGTCCGGGCAATTTTATTAAGTATCCAAATATTTATTCGCTCAAACATCATTCTCCCTACTTTAATGGGCGCAAGAATGTTTAACAAGCCTTCCTGAGTTAATACAATACTTGCCGCTCCTTTGGCCACATCGCTGGCATTGCTAACCGCAATTCCAACTTCTGCTTGCTTTAAGGCGGGCGCGTCGTTTACCCCATCGCCTGTCATGCCGACAATATGATGATTCTTTTGTAGCGTTTTTACGATATTGTATTTGTCTTCAGGGTAAACTTCTGCAAATCCGTTGTTTTTTTCCAACAGCTCGCCTGCCCTGGCTGGGTCTGACATGGAGCTATCTTTAAATGCAGAAGCGCTCAATATTTTATCGCCAATATTCAGCGTTTTTGAAATTTCTAACGCTATTGGAAGCGCGTCGCCTGTGAGCATCTTAATAGTTACCCCCAGGTCTTTAAGTTCGTTAAGTATCTTTAAAGAATCAGGTCTTGGCGGATCATGCAATGCCGCAATTCCTACAAAAATTGGCTTTCCGGTATCTTTTTTTTTAGCGACGGCAATCGTTCTGTACCCTGATTGCGCAAATGCATTTATTTGGTTTTGTAAGGAAGCGATTGCTTTTTCATCTAACAAACAATTTTGTGAAATAACGTTAAACGCTCCTTTCATCACGGTGAATTTTTCATTCCCCTTTTCAATGGTAGCTTCTGTTTTTCTGTTTTTCGGGTCGAACGGAGTGAATGTTTTCTGAACAAAAGAATTGTATAAACCATGTGTTTCTTTTGCGGCATTTATAAAAGCCATATCTATTGAATCATGATTTGCTTCCTGTGAAGCCAAAGCTCCAAATAACAAAACATCGCTTTTAGTAAACCCCTCAGAAGGCAATATATTTGCAACCGTTAGTTGGTTGATGGTCAAGGTGCCGGTTTTATCAACACATAAAACGTCCATACTTGCCGCGTCGTCCGGAGCGTTTAAGCGCGTCACCAAAACGCCTTGCTTTACTAATTCTTTAGACCCAATAGCCATACTTACGGTGAACATGGCGCCCAATGCAACTGGAACAGAACCAAGCAATATGACCAACATCAGCGGCAGTATTTCTAAAATAGCTATACCTTTTAAGAAAGAAACAACCAAAGCAAGGAGTAGCGCCGCGCCAACGATGATCATAAGCCTTTGTACTACTATGGAAATGATCTCGTCAATATGGGATTTCGGTTTGGCTGTATTAACTAATTGGACCGTTTTTCCAAAATATGTTTTGTTCCCCGTAAGGGTTACTATTCCGGTAGCTTCCCCTTTAGTAACTATGGAACCGGAATATACAACTTCGTTTTCTTTTTTTCCAATTTCTTTTGATTCGCCGGTTAAAGAAGATTGATCAATTTTAATGGATCCTGTCAATATTTTTATATCGGCAGGTACAAAATCGCCAAGTCTGATTCTTATAACATCTCCGGGAACTAATTCTCTGGCGGGTACCGTCTTCCAAATACTGTCTCTAAGAACCTTTACGTATATATGTAATTTATTTTTTAATGCTTCCAATGCCTTGGAGGCCTTATATTCTTGAAAAAAACTGAGGATGGCGTTAAAAAAAAGTAACCCGACTACAATATAAGCGTCAGATCTTTTATGCAGGAACCACGAAAGAAGCACTATTATTTCCAGGATCCATGCGGTAAGTCCCCAAAATTTCAATAAAAACCCCAGTATAGGATCTGTTTTTTTATCCGGCACTTCATTATAACCATATTGCAGTAGCCTGTTTGCTGAATCAGCATGAGTTAATCCGGTAGCTGGATCGGTATGTATATTATCTGTTATTTTTTCAGGCATAATTCTTTAGTCACAAAATTTTCATGTTTATTTACTTAATGCCTTTACTGAATTGTGACAACGGCGCAAAAGCGCCGGCTTTATAAAGAGTAAGCGTTACATAATTTAGAGAATATGCTACACAATTCAACCCAAGTTAAGAATTAAAACGGATGATTGATAATTATTCGGCTGTTTTTATTGAAGAGGGTAATTTTATAAGAATTTTATTGAAAACAAAAATAATAATCAGTTTACATAAAAAATTGCTATTATTACGCTTGTTCTAACCTTAGCAAAACGAATCTCCTTTTATGGCTGTTGAAAAAGAATATACGGGACGTTCCCGGTCGCTGCGCGTATTGCGAGCCATTGTCCAAAGCCCATTTATTTATACGCTCAAACGCCTGGCGGAAAAATATCAGGTCGATGAATCCACCATCAAGAAAGATATTAAAGCATACCGGGACGCCGGTTTCTCCATTAAACCCGACGAACAACATCGCTACGGATTTACCGTCGACCGCGCCCTCGATAACCTGAAATCCCTGCTCGTTTTCAGCCCCAAAGAAGAGAACCTATTAATTTCCGCCCTCCAACAATACAAGTCAAATGAAGTGGACATTGAAAAATTACTCAAAAAAATGGCGCGTATCTACGACGTATCCAAAATGCACAATACGTTCGATAAAAATTTTCTAACGAAAATGGATCTGCTGGAAAAAGCCATCAGAGAACAAAAAGTCGTCGTTCTGAAAGATTATCCATCTACCAACAGCGGCAGCGTCCGCGACCGCCGCCTGGAAGTTTTTCACCTCAGCGCCGAAGACGACGTCGTTCATGCCTTCGATTTGGAAATCAAAAAAATCCGTCACTTCAAGATTTCCCGCATTTCAACATTAGAAATTACTTCCGCCGGCTGGGCCCACATAGGCAGCCACCAATCTCAACCAACGGATTGTTTTCGCATTCACGACGTCCAGCAAATTCCTATTCATATCCGCATCAGCGTTGGAGGGTATAATGCGCTGCTAGAATCTTACCCCGTTGCCCGCGCTTACCTGAAACCTGCTTCCGACGCGCTCAACCAATACGACCTTCAATGCAAAGTCAACCACCGGTTCTACGGGCTGTCCAATTTTATTTTGGGAAATTACGATTCTATAGTAGCCATTTTAGACCCGGACGAATTAATCGACCATATTAAAATGAAAGCGCAGGCAGTTTTGGACAAAAAATTTTAACCTATAACGAAAATAATTTTTGGGTAGGGCGAATAGCGCCCTACCTCCGTCCGCATCTTTGCATCCTAAGATTAAAGCTGAAAAGCCAAAATAATATGCGCCTTAAACTAACGCTTCAATGTCCGCCCAACAGCAGGCTGGCTTTTGATCACCATTACGCGCTGCAAGCGGTCATTTACAGAACATTGGAAAACGCCGATCCCGTTTTTAGTTATTGGCTACATGATAAAGGCTACCAGACGACGGGCGAAAAACGATTCAAATTATTTACGTTTGATTTGTTGCGCGGCCAACCTTATCGTCGCGATAAAGACCGCAACCAAATTGTTTTTCCGACCGGGGTCGTAGAATGGCAGGTATCCTTCTGCGTTGATCTCCAAGTCGAAACCTTTATTGCAGGGCTGTTTAAAAACCAGACTTTTGACGTAGTCGCCGACCAAACGAAAGCGGTTTTCCAGGTACGGACCATTGAAGCGCTTCAGGAACCAGATTTCAGCCCGACCATGCGATTTAGCGTAGAAACGGGAATCTGTGTGACGGAAAAAACCGAAACCGACCGCTATGCGCAATTCCGTCACCCTGACGACGCCAATTATAAAACCTTGTTTTTTAATAATATGGCGGCTAAATACCGGGCGGCGACGGGTAGCGACGCCAATCCGATTATGCCGGATTACCTGGATTTAAAAACCCTGAGCGAACCTAAAAAATGGAGCACGATAGCGCCGCAGGGGATTGGCAATCGAGTTATCAAAACTTTGGGGTATGCTTTTGATTTTGAGGTAACGGCGCCGACAGAGTGGCTGAAAGTAAATTTTGCCGCGGGGTTTGGGGAGAAAAATAGCGGGGGGTTTGGGTATTGCAGAGAGCTAAAATAAAAAATGTAGATATATTAAAATATTTCTTTCGGAAGCAAGATAATTATAATAAATAGTATATATTTGGATTTTATTTATGAATATTTAAAAATAATGGAAGGGTGGGGTAGATGACGCCTAAAGGGAAGGGGTAATTTTGTGGGAAATTAATTGAAAAACATGAGAATATATTTGAAGCTATCTAAGAATGAGGCGATTGTTCCTTATAACTATCAAATTAATTTGGTCGGCGCGCTACATAAATGGCTAGGCGAAAACGAAGAACACGGACACTTGTCCATGTACTCCTTTTCTTGGCTTCGTGGCGGCGCCTCAATGAAAAAAGGATTGAATTTTCCAAGGGGCGCTGACTGGTTCATTAGCGCTTACGACCAAGGGTTTATCAAAAAAGCGGTTAAGGGGATAATGGAGGATCCGGTGATAGCTTTCGGAATGAATGTGACTGGGGTAGAAATAGTTTGTCCGCCTGCTTTTAACCCTATACACCGATTTATGCTGGCAAGCCCGGTTTTTATAAAGCGAACCATTGGAGAACGACAAAAACATTACGTCTTTAACGAACCGGAAGCCGACGCGTTAATGACCGAGACTCTGAAAAACAAAATGCGCGTTGCGGGTTTGAACGATGACGGACTTGAAATACGTTTCGATCGCAGATACTCCGCCGCAAAAACTACGGTTTGCGCTTATAAAAATATAAAAAACCGCGCAAATTATTGCCCGGTCATTATTCAGGGGAACGGCGAACAACTGGCCTTTGCCTGGGAAGTAGGCGTCGGCAATTCAACGGGCATAGGCTTCGGCGCTTTAATGTAGTGTCGGCCCATACAAACGGAGGCAGGTTTAATCATTCCTAAAATTTAAAAGTCATGCTTTATGTAGTCAAATATTCCGGGCCTTTTGGATTTATCAAACCGTGGACGGCGGTGCGCGATGGAGAAACTTATAGCCAGCAATTTTTAACGCCTTCCATAGTGGAGGGAATTGAAAAAAGATTATTTCCCGAATGTTTAGAAACCGTTGGCGTCATTCAAATGATCGTCCGCCACCGGTTAAATTATAGGGGTTTAACCGTCCAGCAGGAACGCACCTGGTCGAAAGGTGGCGTCAACATTAGCGCTTCGAAGACTTCGTCGGGTCTCGTTAATTATAAAGTGGATAATTTAGGCATATTGAAGCGGGGAATTTTGCTTTACCCAAATCTTCATTTAGCTTTTACTTCCGAATCCGCCGCGCGCAGGGCTTTTTCACAACAGATTTGTTTGTGCCGCAATGAAGATATTTTGACCCCGGAAGAATTTATAACCGTTTCTGAAGAAGGGTTTGACGAAATTGAAGGGTTCGAGCTGCATTTCACGGATTCGGAGCGCGGATTTAAGGTCGGACGTAACCGTTTTGCCGAAAGCGCAGAAATGTTTGGCGAACTCAGAATTTATGGTTCCAATCCAATGCGCGAACAATGATAGATACTAAAAATATACTGTCAAAAAGCGCCGAAAATGGCGGGCTGACCCTAAGCGAACATACTAAATATGTGCTTCTGGCAGTCGAACATATTGCTAATTGCTTATCGCCGATAATACCTTTTGATTTAGATTTGGCTCGAAAAGGAGCTATTTTGCATGATTTGGGCAAAGCGCATCCCCATTTTCAAGCTAAAGTGCGGCCTAAATCCATCAAAAGCGCGTATGAAAAAATACTGCTCGGACAGGAAACTCCTCACAGACATGAGTTATCTTCCTTAGGGTTTCTGCCGCTTTTTCCAAAATCCGAATGGGACGTTCTGATCGATATGGTGGTCGCTCATCATAAGTCGATCAAAAATGATCCGTCGGGAAGGGGTATACTCGATCTCGACGACGCCGAACCCGATTTTGTAGCTTACCATTTAAAGGATTGGAGCGTTTGGTCGCCTTTAGCGGTAGCGGTCGCCGGAGAATTTAATATTCCGACCCGGGAAATTCTCTATGCGGAAGCGGAAGCCGCCTTTCAATACGCAATAACCTATGTTAAAAAAAAGCCGAACGGTTGGGCAAAATGGAAAGGATTGTTACGCGGGGGCGATCACTTTGCTTCTGCTTTTAACGAACAGACCGCCGAGGCGTTGAAATGGATTTTTGAGCGACCCGATCTGTCGGATTTTCACTTGCCAAAATGGAAATCCCAGCCTTTTCTTTATCCGCTTTCTGCAATTGACGACTCCGACAAAAGACCTCATTCGCTAGTGGTGGCGCCTACCGGCGCCGGCAAAACCGATTTTCTGATCCGGAGATGTCGCGGGAGGGTGTTTTATACCTTACCTTTTCAGGCGAGCATCAACGCTATGTACGAACGCGTAAAAGCGCGCGTACCGAATAAAGACGTGCGTTTACAACATTCCACTTCAAGATTGAAAACGCTCGGGAAAAAAGAGGAATCGACCCTGCAAACGCTCATTGGTTCATCAGTAAAAATTTTGACTCCGCATCAGATAGCGTCGGTCATTTTCGGAACGCCCAATTTTGAAACGGTGATGCTAGACCTTTGGGGGGCGGACGTTATATTAGACGAAATTCATACCTATACGGACGTCTCGAGGGCGATGGTATTAGAAATTGTAAAAACCTTGCTGCGGATGGAGTGCCGCGTACACATTGGAACGGCAACCATGCCTACCGATTTATACAACCGACTGCTCGTTATCTTAGGCGGTCGGGAGACCGTTTACGAAATTAAGTTGCCGCAGGCGGTTATCGACACGTTCGACCGCCACATCGTACACAAAGAGCCCAACGAACCGGAACGCGTCGCCAAAATTCTGAAACATG
>JBBRMZ010000125.1:0-14770 GCA_038230555.1 Chitinophagales bacterium | reverse complement strand
AATTTCAATGCTTTCGGGAGACGAAGAAGCGGACCTGGCCCGCCGTATCCGTCACGGAGAACCTGCAGACCGTAAAAAAGCGTTGGAACGGCTGACCGAAGCGAATCTGCGCTTTGTGGTTTCTGTCGCCAAACAATATCAGAATCAGGGTTTGACCCTGAGCGACCTGATCAACGAAGGAAATGTCGGGTTGATGAAAGCCGCAGGCAGATTCGACGAGACGAAGGGATTTAAATTCATTTCTTACGCAGTCTGGTGGATTCGTCAGTCGATCTTGCAATCAATTGTCGAACACTCGCGTATTGTCCGGCTTCCTCTAAATAAAGTCGGCTCTTATAATAAGGTCAACGAAGCGTATATTTCGTTTATCCAGGAATTTGAACGCGAACCCAGCAACGATGAATTAGCGGAATTGTTGGATATGAGCGCCAAGGAGGTGACCAATATGCTCCGTAGCAACACGCGTCACGTGTCAATGGATTCTCCGATCGGCGGCGACGATAGCGACGCTACTATGCTCGACGTTTATATCAACGCCGACGACCGCGCGCCGGACACGGAAATGATGGAAGAATCTATGCGCGAAGAAGTGCGCCAGGGTCTTTCGATCCTTTCAGAAAGAGAAGCGGAGGTGCTGACCGCCTATTATGGACTACATGAATTTAATAAGCCGCTTACTTTAGAAGAAATCGGGGAAGCTTTTGGTTTAACCCGCGAACGCGTTCGTCAGATCAAGGAACGCGCGATCCGCCGGTTGAAAAAAGCGTATAACAGTAACGATATGAAATCTTATTTATAATAAGACCGGTTTCTATTTCTTTGTAATTTTCCTGAAAATATCGATTTGATTAAAATACTACTTATAAACCGCCTGGAATTTCGATTTCAGGCGGTTTTTTTTTATGTCGTTTAAATAATTGCTAAATTTCTTTGCCGACAGATTAATTTTTCTTTCTTTTGTTTTTGAAATACATTCGTCCGGCCCCCGCCGGTTTACTAAAAGAAAAATTTACCATCTCTCTTCATTACATATCCAACTAAAAAAGGAAAACAAATCAAAAAATTATGGCGAATCTTTGGGTTAAGAAACCAATGTCCATTCTGATGGCCGAAACCGTGGACGATGAAAACAGTTTGAAACGCTCGCTGACGGCCACTTCGCTGATCATGATCGGCATCGGGGCCATTATTGGTTCAGGCCTTTTTGTGCGGACTGCGGCGGCGGCGGCGGAAGCGGCAGGACCGTCCGTGACCTATTCTTTTATCTTAGGCGCGTTTGGCTGCGTTTTCGCCGGTTTGTGTTATGCGGAGTTTGCTTCCATGATCCCGATTGCGGGAAGCGCTTATACGTATTCCTACGCGACGATGGGAGAATTTATGGCCTGGACCATCGGATGGAACCTGGTGCTGGAGTATGCCCTCGGAGCGGCTACCGTATCCATCGCCTGGTCGGAATACCTGAATAAACTCTTGGAGTATTTTGGGATACAAATTCCCTATCAATGGTGCCATTCGCCTTTTTCTGTTTCTACCGGAGGCGTGCACGGGATCATTAATCTGCCCGCCATAGTAATTTTAGGTTTGCTGACGATGGTGCTGATCCGCGGTATTTCCGGTTCGGCAAAACTGAACGGCGTAATCGTTTTGGCAAAGGTGGCCATCGTCATTTTATTTATCCTTTTTGGCTGGCAATTTATCAATCCGGCCAATCACCAGCCGTTTATACCGCCCGTCTCTACTTATACGGATAATTTTGGGCAACCGCATAGTTTTGGAGGCTGGGGCGGTATACTCTCGGGCGCGGGCATCGTTTTCTTTGCATTTATCGGTTTTGACGCCGTATCTACAACGGCGCAGGAATCAAAAAATCCAAAGCGCGATATGCCGATTGGGATTATGGGTTCTTTGGCTATCTGCACTGTTTTGTATGTGCTCTTCTCCTATGTGCTTACCGGCATGGCGAATTATACCGAATTCAGGACGGCTGGAAAAGAAGCGTCCGTGGTTTACGCCATCACAACCTATATGACCGGCTACGGGTGGTTAGCTAAATTCGTCACCGTCGCCATCCTGTTTGGATTTTCCTCCGTTATTTTGGTGATGCTATTGGGGCAATCCCGCGTATTTTATTCCATGGCAAAGGATGGATTGATCCCTAAGCTATTTGGCGATATCCATCCGGAATACCGGACGCCTTATAAATCCAATATTATTCTTTTCTTTTTTGTAATGCTCTTTGCGGCTTTCATTCCCGGGGATATTGTCGGCGATATGACGAGTATAGGAACTTTGTTTGCGTTTGTATTTGTCTGTATTGGCATTATTCTTTTGAGACGGAGAGAGCCTAATTTGGTTCGTCCTTTTAAAACGCCTTTAGTACCGCTTGTCCCTATACTGGGAATTATTACCTGCGGAGGAATGATATACGGCTTACACTGGGAAAACTGGGTGCGGCTGGGCGTCTGGTTGATTATCGGGTTAGGTATTTATTTTGGATACAGCGTGAAAAACAGCCTTTATCAAAAGCTGGGTTCCGAATCCGATTTGCTAGATCCGGATTATAAGAAATAAAATTTATGATAGAGAAAGCCGTTTAGCGGCGAACTAGAAATCCTTTCCCGTCTTTAAATGGCGGGAAGGGATTTTTTCTTTGAATCTATAAATTTAAGGACGCGTTAAACGTTTCATAACCAGACGTTCCAGGAAAGTACAATTGGGAAGAATTTAGTCGATTTATTAAATAATTTTGTATAAATTTTTCACTTCCCGGGTAATTTTGAACCTTTTATATCCTTAATATTGTATACCCGCTTGTTTAAATAACTTACTAGATGCAAACTCAAAACAAAAGCAGTTCTTCTTTAGACCTTAATATAATACTGTTAATCACCCTGATCTGCCTGAGCATTAGTTTTTATCAGACCGGCATGGGCTATTCTAAATTGTTTGGCGCGTGGCCGCTGTCCTTCGCTTTTGCGTTTGTGCTGGTGTTGTTTATGTTCCTGCAAAACCAGCGGCTGATGCAGCGCGTGTCGACCGGAAAAGCGGCGGGCGGTATATTGGGCGTCTATCTGATTCTGACGATGGCGAGCTTGGGCGGCAACTTCAATTCTTTTTATTCCAAGTTCATGGGTTCCGAACTGATTCGCGAGGAATTGGAAACCAAAAGGGACTCGCTCATCCATATTCAGGACCGGGCGCATAGCGTGTTGGCAAATAAAGAAACCGACCGGTTTGAAGCGGACGTCAACAGCGAAATTGATCAGTTGAAACTCCAGATCGCCAACGAAGGGAACCCCGGCGTAGGTCCAAAATCAAGGGCTATATTATCAGATCTACAGACCAAGTTAGGGATTAATTTTACCGACCTGAGAGCAAAAAGCACGTCCGGGACCGACCTGAAAGATATTGGCGAGCAATACGCGGCAATGATCAAGCAGGGCCTCAATACGAAGCTGGGCGCTTTGAACCATTTGCAACGCAATCAATTGATCGCCGACATAGACGACCGCGTAAAAAACGCGTTGCTTTTGGTCGATCAGGCGGCAAAAGATACCCGGAATACGCCGGAAGGGCTGGAGGCGATCAACAAAGCGGTACAGGAATATAAATATATCGGTTCCAAAACGCTGGGGATGACGGACAATTACAAATTTAAGTACGACGATACTTTTGAAGTAAAGAACGGACGGCTTGGCGAGATCGACCATGCGATTAGATCCGCTTTTGCGCATTTGGGCGCGTGGGGAACCTGGCTTGCGCTATTTATTAGTTTATTGATTGATTTTATTCCTCCGATGATTATTTTGGGCATGGTTCAACCGGAAGAAGACGACCGGCGCAACCTGCCCAGAAAACCGACCCCGACGGGCGTGACTATTTTGAACAATTGAGCCAGTGTGGCAAAAACAATAATTTGCCTCTTAATTTCCGGGTTTCTACCAAACAAATTATTGTTTTTAAACTACTGGATACTGCTAAATCCCGTTCGATTAAGCGCGCCGTCGCTCCGCGCAAAAAATAAAGACATGGAAGATCAAATCATTGGAGGTAACGCGGAAAAGCAAACGGGCGGCTCTGAAGAACCTAATCGCTATCCTTTCAACGAACCGACGAACGGCGCGTTCCTGAAACCGGACGACCAAATCATCGGCGGCGGCCTTGAACCCGTTAAAGCCCCCGATTCTTACAGCGTATACAAAGTTCCTTCCGACAAAACGCTGCTTGAACAGATACAATATATCCGAAGCAAGCCCACGACCTACGTTTTTTTATTCGGCAAAACGCAGGCGGGAAAGACCGCCATAGCCTCGTCGCTGATCCACCATTTGCAAAGGGATCTGCAGGGCGATTTTGGACTGGTGCGGAACGAGCAAAATGTGGAAGGCGAAAAACTGGGCCGCCAGATTCAATCCCTGATCCAGGAAGGCCGTTTTCCAAACCGTACCTCGGTTGGCGCCGTGACACATATCGATTTGCAATACCGGCCCCGCGACGTACGTAAAGAACAGGTCAACGTGACGCTCATCGAAATGTCCGGCGAAGATCTGCACGAACTCGTGGTGGATCAAAAAAGCAAACTTCCCGACAACATCGAAGTTTTTTTCAAAGCGGGCAATATATCCATGATCTTCATGCTGATCACTTCGGCGGCGGAAGCGCAGAAAGACGAGAATCTGATGCTGCAATTCATGGATTACCTGGCGTCTAAAGATAAAAAATTTACGCAGTCGAGGATCATCCTGCTCATTTCTCAATGGGATAAGTACTTTGGTCTGAATCCGGAAACCGTGGCGGAATTCCTGGAGTCTAAATTACCCGCCGTTTACGCTAAGATCAATCGTCCGGACGCAAGCAACGCCATCGCAAAATATACATTGGGCGACGTGGAATCTAATGTGGACGGCAAACCTTTTATCCGCGTATTTGACCACGAAAGCCCCAAAATGTTGTGGAACTGGCTATACGCAACCATTACGGGTTACCCCCTGTCGGACCCTCCGGTTGTCCCTAAAAAAAGCGGCTTTACGAAATTCAGGGAATGGTTTTTTGGGATGAAATGAAAAGCAATTAATTGGCAGCCTTCATCTATTAAGCATTAAGCTTTCATAAATAAGTACTTATAAACAATTCATGCGAATAATGGGTTGAAAAGTAGCAATAGCGGTTAAATTCAGAGCTACCTTTTGCGGATATTTAACTATAAACCATTATGGATACAGCGTTTCCGTGTTGCCTCATAGTTCGACCTTTCCTCAGACTGAGCACAGTCTGAAAGAGCGGTTATACATGACTCAGACACGGCTTATGTACGACTTATGTATGAATCATGTACGGCTTATGTACGGCTTATGTACGGCTTATGTACGGCTTATGTATGACTCAGAGGGTTAGCGAATAATAAGGATGAACGGACGTCCGGGTCGGAATTTATGGGATGAAAGAGATCATGCTCCCGTTGTGCGGACTTCCGATTTTCGGGTCTGTCATCCCGGACGCCTTTTTGGATTTTTTAACCCATTATTCGCATAATTCATAATTTATCATTCATCACTCATCATTAATATACATGGTCGGATGCGCGTTAATAGGCACGCCTAAAGGTTTTGATTTTGCGGCGTCCAATATATCGTTACCCATTGGGAAATACGCCGATCTGAAAAATGAAATGATCAACGTGTTTCCGAATTCGGAAATATGGATGGTCAAAAGAGAGCGGATTGACGGAAAGGTAGTCACTTTTTACGCTGTTTACCGGTTTGCAGTGGAGCCGGATTCGGGCAGAGGCGGCGCTTATTACGGCAGCGTCATTGTTCTTGAAAACGCCGACGCCGACGCCCAACTGATCTTTCAGTCGCTCGGCGATCTGGCCGATATTGTCAAAGAAAACTGCGTTTCGCCGGAAGGCGTTTTTTACGCGCCTATTTCTACACTACGGGTTTCCACGCCGCCTTCCTACCAGGAATTAAAAGAGCGGGAACGCGATTTTACGCATGAATATTCCGCATTGACGCCAAAATTGGCTTTGTTCGTCCCCCTAAGCGCTAAGGGAGAAAATTCCAAAGCGGAATGGTTCAAGGCGTTGGACCAGACCAATATTTTGCAGAGCGCCGCTCTGATCTATGCTTCCTCCAGTCCGGCAGTATTGGAAGACGTCCGCAAAAAAAGCTTTTTACAGATTGTTTCCATTAAAAACCTGTCGTTAAAACAAAAAGACGTCAGTGAATTAATGCTGGCAGATCTGATGGCCGTTAAAAGAGCCAGAGAAAAACTGGAAGCCGAAAGCCTGGAAAAAGACCGCCGGCAACTGGAAAAAGAAAAATCGGACGCCGAGCGCCTCCGGCTTGCCCAAACAGAGAACGACCGGTTGAGCGCCGAAATTCAGACCCTGAACGATCGCCTTAAACAAATAAAAAAAGAAGGCTCCGAAACTCTAAAAATGGAGCCGCCGGCGAAGGCAAACAAAACGATTGATCCGGTCAAAGAGAAAGCTCCTTCAAAAACTGACATTCCGCCGGATCTTTTTGCTCCCGCCCTGCGGCTTTTTTCAGATCTCGCAAAGTATCCGGTTCCCTTTGCATTGTTCTTTTCCATATTGGGAATAGCGTTAGGCGCCGTGTTCGTTTCTTCTTTTTCCGGTTCAACCATTTCTACGCCTCCGCCGACCCCAAAATTGGAGTCAACGGTTGAAAATAAACCTAAGCCTGACGTTCCGGCCCCGCCGCCCGTCTATACTTTACCTCCCGCCGCGCCTGCGCCCGCTCCATCTTCCGTCGAAAAAATAATACCCGCCACCGCTGAAAATACATGCGCCTGGACGCAGTCGAAGGATTCAGGAAACCTTATTCTGGTTTATAAAGGACAAATGGACAAAATAGAGGACCTGCTAAATAAAATTTATGAAAACTGTCTCTCCTGCCAAACCTGTAACGATCAGTTGGCCGCGCAAATCCGGCAAAATAACGCCGCCGACGTCAAAGGCCGGCAAATGACTCCCCAGAAAAATATTCTGATCTACGTCCCCTCCGGCTGGGGCGGCCATTTCAGTTCCGCAGAACGTAAAATCTTTCTTACAGATTCTAAGGATATGAAGGCGGTCGTTTTAGTAAAAAAGTAAGAAGCGCTTCATCATGGTTAAATAAACTTCCATACTGCTCGCGACAGAAAACCCGGGAATGGTACGTCTTTTTTTATTTTTGCAAAAAAAATAGAAACGACATCCACCTCTCCGCAATTGCGATGGTTTTTAACGCTTGAATAATTTTACAGAAAACTAAAAATACGCTTACATTTGAGCGTTCAATCATAATATTAGCCGGATGTATTTGTTAATCATATTAAGCGTCGTTTTTTTAATGGTCGGCTTCTGGTTGTTTAGTTTTCCGCCACAGCAAATTAATAAGCGGGCGGGGTTTAGAACCGATTTATCCATGCAAAATCAACGGACCTGGGATTTTGCAAATCATTACGCGGGGGAATTATTTATCCGTAGCGGCGTACTAGGCGTAATTGGAGGAATCACGAGTTTTTTATTTCCCATAGGCCGGTTCGAGGGCTCGATCCTTTCAGGGCTGATTGCTTTATATATTCCTTATTATGTGGTTAAAAAAACACAGGAAAAACTTCGATCGGCAAATCAATAATATTTTATTCTTATAAAAATACCTTTATGCAATTCTTAAAATCAACGATTCTTTTAAGCTTATTTGCCTGTTTCGCGCTGTATGGTTGCGGCAATAATAATACGGGCGCTACCAAAAATTCGGGCGCGGACTCGACAAACGTGGTAGCGTCGCCTACGACCGATACGGCGTCGCGGCCCGACGTTTCGGGAAAAACCGCGAACCCGGTCATAGCGGATACAACGATGGTTTCTAAAAACACGCCTGCCTTCAGCCGCCCCGGCAATACGGCGGGAAACGAAGTTGCAGAGGACGACCAAAGCGCGGGGACGGATACGGCGAGTATGAGAAAGTCCAAACATCATAGGCGTCATAAAAATATGGAAAACGGCGCGACGTCTGACGGCGGCGCTGCGGCCGTAGGTACTGGCGCAATGAACGATAACAAGCACGGCGTTAAACCGCCGCCTAAAGGAACGGTTCCTCCAAAAGTGTATACTGTTTTAGCCTACGTGATCGCGCACGGGCAGCCTATGCCGGGATACGTGGGCGGGAGGGTATTCACGAACTTTGAAAAGGTGCTGCCTTTTTCCGACGCAAGCGGGAAAACGATTGTGTATCATGAGTGGGATGTAAATCCGCATGTGCAGGGCGTCAACCGAGGCGCCGAGCGATTGGTGACGGGCGTTAATCAGAAATATTATTATACGAGCGATCATTACGTAACGTTTACGCAGGTATACCCGAAGTAGCAGTAAGCTATCAGCTTTCAGCTATCAGCTTTCAGCTTTTTTATTCATTTATAAATTTTTTATTTATGACTCCTAATTTTAAGACATTTACCGGGCAGCCTGCGGGGGCAAAAAGCCATTCGCTGACGGCGGCGCTCGACGGGAAAGAAGCGACCACGCTTGCAGATTTTTATCAAAAGATGACGGCTATATTCCATTTGCCGGACTATTTTGGGAAAAACCTGGACGCCTTATCGGAAGTTTTGTCCGATCTTTCCTGGATCAAAGAAAAACACGTTGATTTTATTATCCGGAATTACAACGATCTGCTGAGCAAAGAAACGCCTGAGGTCCGGCTGAACGTTTTGCGGGTACTGAATCAGGCGGGCGACGAATGGAAACAGGCCAAAGGACCGCATAAACTGGATTTTCATATACACGTAGAGGCCAGCCCGGAATTTGATAAAGACCTGAAGACGGTGGCGGGATAAAAACCGGACGCCGGCTACAACTTCTTTAAAAGCCGCCGCACTGGTAAAAAAGTAAAAAAAATACTAAAGAAGTTGCGCATATTGAAGAAAAGCGTATCTTTGCAACGCTTTTGCAGAAAGGGCCTTCAAAAGGCGGTTTTTTGAGAAAAAGCGAGCAAAAGTTCTTTTATTTAGAGAAAAACGCCGATGTAGCTCAGCTGGTAGAGCAGCTGATTTGTAATCAGCTGGTCGGGGGTTCGAGTCCCTCTATCGGCTCGCTGGAATGGCGCTGTAAAGTAAAACAGTTCGTTTAAAAGTTGTTTGCTTTACGCGCGTTCGTTAGGAAATGGGGATATACCAGAGCGGCCAAATGGGGCAGACTGTAAATCTGCTGTCTACGACTTCGGTGGTTCGAATCCATCTGTCCCCACGATTTGGATTATTTGAAGCGACCTTTCAGGAGGAACGGTCATTCAAATAATTGATTTTTATCAGCGGAAGTAGCTCAGTTGGTAGAGCGATAGCCTTCCAAGCTATAGGTCGCGAGTTCGAACCTCGTCTTCCGCTCGACCGTTTTGAAAAGACTACAGCGAGACCGGTTGATTGTTTTTAACGGAAAAGACCTGTCTGCTTTTCCGGATTTTTCGCCTGAAACAAGCAGCCTGAAACAAGAAGCCGGATTAGCCGTTGTAGCTCAGGGGTAGAGCACTTCCTTGGTAAGGAAGAGGTCGCGGGTTCAATTCCCTTCAACGGCTCTGTTATTTAATGATGAATTATGAATGATGAGGTATGAATGATTTATTTTCATACAATTGATTGATTAGCAGTTAATTGTTAAAAATAAATGTTTATAATATTTTATATAATTCTTCTTGCCTTAACGACTCGGATTTTCTTGTACCGCTTATTTTTTTGAGACAGGATTGATTTGAATATTCATTTTTTATTTTTTAATCGTTAATTTTTACAAAAAAATTGTTCAATGGCTAAGGAAAATTTTTCAAGAAATAAGCCTCACTTAAATATCGGAACGATTGGTCACGTGGATCATGGTAAGACTACATTGACGGCTGCCATCACTTCGGTTTTGGCTTCACAGGGTCTTGCCAAAAAAGTTGCCTACGATACAATCGACTCAGCTCCGGAAGAAAAAGAAAGAGGTATCACTATTAATACGGCGCATGTCGAATATGAAACAGTAAATCGTCACTATGCGCACGTGGATTGCCCGGGTCACGCGGATTATGTAAAAAACATGGTAACTGGAGCGGCGCAAATGGATGGAGCTATTTTAGTGGTTGCCGCTACGGACGGTCCGATGCCTCAAACGCGCGAACACATTCTTTTGGCTCGTCAGGTTGGCGTCCCAGGGGTTGTTGTTTTCATGAACAAAGTAGATTTGGTCGACGACCCGGAGATGCTGGAGTTGGTAGAGATGGAAGTGCGCGAATTATTAGATAAGTATGAATTCGACGGAAATAATGCCGCAGTAATTCAGGGATCTGCTTTGAAAGCTCTAGAAGGCGACCCTACGTATGTTCAGCGTATTAAAGATTTGATGGAAGCTTGCGACACTCAGATCAAGGAACCAATCCGGGTAATTGATAAACCGTTTCTGATGCCGATCGAAGACGTATTCTCTATTACGGGTCGCGGCACGGTTGCCACTGGTCGTATTGAGCGCGGTATCATCAATACCGGTAACAACGTCGAGATCATCGGTATGATGAAAGAAGGCGAGAAACCAATCGTTTCTACAGTAACCGGGGTCGAAATGTTCCGTAAAATTCTGGATCGCGGAGAAGCGGGCGATAACGCCGGTTTGTTGCTTCGCGGGGTAGATAAAGATCAGATCCGTCGCGGGATGGTTATTTGTGCGCCGGGCTCTGTCAAACCGCACAAACATTTCAAATGTGAAGTGTATGTATTGAGCAAAGACGAAGGCGGACGCCACACGCCGTTTTTCAACGGTTACAGACCGCAATTTTACTTCCGCACAACGGACGTAACAGGCGACTGCAAACTTCCGGAAAACGTGGAAATGGTGATGCCAGGCGATAACGTTTCTTTGGAAGTTACGCTGATCAACACGATCGCTATGGAAAAAGGATTGCGTTTCGCTATTCGCGAAGGAGGCCGCACCGTTGGCGCGGGTCAGGTAACAGAGATCCTGGCTTAATATTCGGAAATTACAGAGACGGTATTTTATAGCTAAAAGATTAAGCGGGGACCTGTTCGCCGCTTAATCTTTAGCATACACGGGAATAGCTCAACTGGTAGAGTGGCGGTCTCCAAAACCGTAGGTTGCGGGTTCGATCCCTGCTTCCCGTGCTTTTTAAGGGATGTTGCATTAATTTTGGTCGCCGGCGACCGGTAAATCAGTAGAATTATTTCGATGGAAAGCATTAGATTGTACATTGTAGAGAGTTTTGACGAATTAAAAAATAAAGTAACCTGGCCTTCCTGGATCAACTTGCAACAGACCACCGGCGTAGTACTGCTGGCTTCGCTTATTCTGGCGCTCATCATTTTCGGTATGGACGCGCTGACCAATGTTATATTGAAAAACCTCATTTACCGCTAAAGTAATATGTCAGAAGAAAGTAAATGGTATTCGCTGCGGGTGATTAGCGGTAAGGAACGGTCTATTAAAGAAAAAATTGATCAGGAGGTCAATCGTTCAGGGTGGAAAGATTATGTGTTGAATGTAGTGGTGCCTTCTGAAAAAGTATATAAGATAAGGAACGGTAAGAAAGTGGTTCAGGAACGTAATATTTTACCGGGCTATATATTGGTAGAAGCGCTGGCTTCTAAATTGAAAGGCGACGTGGTACAGGCTATTGCAAATATTCCGAACGTTATACATTTTTTAGGGAAAAACGAGCCTATCCCGATGCAAAACTCGGAAGCCAACCGGTTGCTTGGGAAAGTAGATGAATCCGCTGCGACCGGGGAATCCATGTCGGAGCCTTTCATTGTAGGCGAGACCATTAAAATTGTCGACGGACCATTCAACGAATTCATAGGAGAGATTCAGGAGATCAACGAAGAAAAGAAAAAACTCAAAGTGGTCGTCAAAATTTTTGGCCGGGGCACCGAAGTCGAATTGGGGTTTATGCAAGTTGAAAAACAAAATTAAATAGTCATTAGCTAATAGCCATTAGTTTTTAGCCCCTTGATTAATAAAATAATAAAAAAGCCGTCCTAAAAGGACGGCTTTTTTATTTTGCCTGGTTCTACGTCGATCTTTATAATTTCGGAATGGTTGTATCAACATCAAATTACTTAGTTTTACGACAGAAAATTCGGGAAAAGGACGTCTTTTAATTTTTACACAAAATTAAAAGACGTCCCGCCTATTATCATTCATCATTCATCATTTCCTCTAAACTTCTTCAGCCAGCAATTTTTCCAGATCAATATCGGCAATGGAGTCGATCACAATGTCCGGGCTGAAAGCGTATTTAATGAGGTCTTCTTTTTTAGAAACGCCCGACAAAGTGAGTATGGTTCGATAGCCGACCTGGACGCCGCCTAAAATGTCCGTATCCATGGTGTCGCCGATCATCGTGATGTTGGCGGTATCTAATCCGATGGTTTTACGGGCTATGCGCATCATGACCGCGCTGGGTTTTCCAACCGAGAATGCTTTGACGCCCGTCGCTTCTTCGATCATTGCAATGATGGCTTTAATGCCCAAATTATTCCATCCTTTGGTTTTAGGCGACGGGTCCAGATTGGTCGCCACCAATTTGGCGCCCGCCAGAATCATATCGACCGCGTTATTAACCATTTCAAGCGTAAAATTTCTCCCTTCTCCAACAACGACAAAATCCGGGTTCGAGCTGACCAGCGTCAGGCCGTGGTCGTGCAAACTGGTTAGCAGGCCGCCTTCGCCTAAAACGTAAACGGCGCCGTGCGGTTTATATCGGGCCAAATATGCGGCGGTCGCGATAGCGCTGGTGAATATATGTTTTTCGCTCACCGTCATGCCCATGCCCGCCAGTTTGTTAACCACGTCCCGAGGCGTTCGCTGACTATTATTGGTTAAGAACAGGAAAGGAACGTCCCGCTCCTGCAATTGCATAATGAAGCGTTCAGCGCCCGGAATCATCCGGTCGCCGCCGTAAATAACGCCGTCCATGTCGATTAGAAATCCTTTTGGCATAGTTGGTTAATGTTTAAAAGCCGTCAGCTATCAGCTATCAGCTATTAGCCGTTAGCTTATTATATATTATGAAAATTATGGCTTTTAATATTATCGGGGAGGCGCATAAATGCTTCAAGCCGATCAATTCAAGCAATTTGCAAATTACTAAGCCGCGTAAAGATAATCCGGCGTCATGAGTATATGAACTCAAATTTACATAAAAATCTCGCGCGGGCTATTGCGGTAGAGCGGGTTTTAATTCCCAGACCTTTCCTTCCGTCAAACTGGCCGCCCCGTTTTTACTAAACAGCGATAAACGGGTAAAATCTTCCTGTGGAAAAAATATATCGGTCATGACGGTAGCGCCGTCGTCGGCAAAGAGTTCAACAGAAGCGACGTCGAAGAAAATATGCATTTTTAATGACTTATCCATTGAGAGGCGCGGCGCGTAATGACGTCCGGAGAATCCCTTTTCAAAATCCATTTTACCGCTCTGCGTCCGGTCTACGTAAAAGCGGTTGGTCGACTTTTCATAACCAACCGTTACTTTTTCTTTTTTGGTATTAGATATTTGAACGCCAAAGTCCTGAGCAGTCGTTTTGCTCAAATCAAAAGTCAGCATAAGTTCGGACGCGGCGGGCGTCGAACTCAACGGAAAAAGGTCTACAATATCCTTAGGTTCGACAGACACGGGAGCTCCGCGGAGCGATTCTAACTCTTTAACAGGCCGCTGAAAAAGCCGCAGACCTGCCGGCGTTTGGTTCAGGCTAAGCTCGCGCGGCAAAGTAGTTGCGCTGCGCCAGGCGGTCGTCGGGACTTTTGTCGCATAGCGCCAATTGCTCATCCAACCTAAAAAAATGTGCCTGCCGTCGGGAGCGCCGGACCAGGTGACGCCCGCGTAATTATCGCGGCCGTAGTCCGCCCATAAAATCTCGCCGGGCGGGTTATCGTTTTTAAATGTTTTCCCGTTGAAATAGCCGACGAAATATTGCGTTCCCGATCCTCCGTTCGGCGACCCGTTTCCGATATTGACGATCAGAACCCATTTCTCCGCTCCACTACTGTCTGCTTTGATCGAAAACAGATCCGGGCATTCCCAAACGCCCCCGTGCGACCCTTCCGTTTTTCCAAATTCGCTCAATTTTTCCCAATTTTTCAGGTCTTTTGAGCCGTAAAAAGCGATATGATCGGCGACTGCCAAAGTCATTACCCATTGTTTGGTAGCGGCATGCCATATCACTTTAGGATCCCTGAAGTCCTTGCTTCCGGGATTTTTGACGACTGGGTTGCCGGCGTATTTTGTCCAGCTACGGCCTTTGTCGAGGCTATAAGCGATCCCTTGCGTTTGAAAATCCGTCCTGCCCGCTTTTTCACCGACCGGATTGTGATAAGTAAAAATAGCGACCAACGGCTTTTCGTCCCCTTTTTGAAATCCGCTTGTATTGGTTTCATCCACTACGCAACTGCCCGAAAAAATATAGCCCAGCGAGTCGGGATATAAAGCAATGGGCAAACGTTCCCAATGAATCAGATCTTTGCTCACCGCATGGCCCCAGTGCATTGGGCCCCAAACGGCGCTGTCGGGATAATGTTGATAAAACAGGTGATATTCGCCTTTATAATACGCCATGCCGTTGGGATCGTTCATCCAGTTGGTTTTGGGGGTGAAATGGAAGAGCGGGCGGTGGAGTTCTGTTCCCATGTTTATTGCAACCGTTGGTTTTGCCGGTTGCGTCGATGGATTGCAGGCAAAAAAAACCATCGTCAGGCCGGTGAAAATAATAAGGCGTTTTGTTT
>JBBRMZ010000124.1:0-15051 GCA_038230555.1 Chitinophagales bacterium | reverse complement strand
ACCAAGATTCAAACAGCCTCAAAAGTGAGGGCTACCGCCGGTTTAATGACGCATATTTTCGGCTCAATCGTCACAGCGCTGCTTTTTTGGCTGTTTTAACCCATTATTCGCATTAATAGTTAATGAATAATGCAACTTACCGTAGTTTATTGCAGCAGCGCTAGCGCTTTATTTTTTTCTACTCTACTGGCGACAACAATACTTACTTCAAACAAAATATATAATGGAATTGCGACCATTAATTGGGAGAACATATCCGGCGAAGGAGTAATGACGCCGGCGACGATCAAAATCACGACAATCATGTGGCGCCGGTAAGTTCGCAGAAATTTAGCCGTAACAATTCCTATTTTAGCGAGGAAATAAATTACAATAGGCAGTTCAAACACCAGCCCGATCGGCAGGGTAAACATAACCATATAACTGATATAATCAGAAATTCTAGGGGTCGTTACGATACCCGCCAACTGGTAGCTTGCTAAAAATGAAATGGCGAAAGGAGCGACGATGAAATAGCCGAACAAAACGCCAAATATGAACAAACCCGCGCAAATACCTACAATACCCTGAACCGATTGTACTTCTTTTTGGAATAATCCCGGTTTAATAAAACTCCATAATTCCCATAACACATAAGGAAAGGCGATAATAAGCCCCAGAATTAAAGAAACCTGCATATCGGTAAAAAATAGTTCTCCGAGATTAACGGCTACCATCGTAAAATGAGGGGGCTTGAGACAAATTCCATTTATATGGAACTGGTCGGATATGGCGCATAAGACCCTGTAAGTAATAAAGTTTTCGTTGCGTGGCCCGAACAGAATATGTTCAAAAATCCATCCGCTGAAAGAATATACGAGGATCATCATTACAAAAATTGCAATGGCCGAACGCATAATATGCCACCGCAGTTGTTCGATGTGCTCCCAAAAAGTCATTTCGTCTGTCCGTTTCACTTCATAAGTCTCCACATCCATCTGATCTAACGCCATAAAATAAAAAATTGAAATAATGATTAATCTATTGGCGGCTATTTATGGAGAATTTTCCATAGCGATTTTAAAAAACTAGGCCGCCGGATATTTTTAGAACACTTCTATCTTTGAAAAGATTAACCGCAAAAGTAAGAAATAATCGGCGAGGCAGATAATTGACTATTTTTTTATTTTTACCGAATCTAATTAACCCTTACAACGTTTATAATATTTTTTATATTTAAAAATATTCTTCAGTAATAAGGCGTTATCTGCCCGGCTAACGGCGACGAAAAACCCGCTTTGTTTACTCCGGTTTATACAACCTTAACCCGCATTTTTTATAAATTTTAAGTTTATATTCTTTGACTCGACCTGCCCCTGAAAGACGCTGCCAATTGTACTTTTAATTTAATAAACCAATTGTAATTCATGAAATTTATTTATTCAAGACTTTTTTATGTCGCTTTGAGCGTTTTACTTTCTATCGGTCTATCGGCGCAGGAATATGAAATAGGAGTATATGTCGGCGGTTGTAATTACCAGGGGGATCTGGCGGACGAAGTCATTCAGTTGAACGAGACCCATCTCGGATTCGGCGCGATATTGCGCGTGAATCAAAGCGCGCAATGGAGTTTAAATACCCATATCTATGTAGGCCGCATTTCGGGGAACGACTCGAATTCAGGTCTTTCAGAGCGCAGAGCGCGGGGATATTCTTTTTCCGCCCCGCTAACAGAAATTGGTCTGGGAGTCGAGTGGTCGCCATTTAAAAGTCCATACAGAAGATACGGGCGTTTTGAGCCTTCCCTAAACCCGTATATTTTTTCAGGACTTGGACTGGCGCTGTGTTCTCCTAATCCACAGGCGCCGGCCAGTACGTTCCCCTACCCTTTTCCGGAAGCGGGCGTTAAAGATTATTTTCTGAATATCCCCATTGGTTTGGGTTTGAAATATAAATTTACCGAACAATTATGCGCTAATGCAGAAATCGGGTATCGCTATGTCTTTTCTGATTACCTGGACGGCGTTAGCGTGCATGGAAATCCAAACAGCCCCGACGTATATATTTTTGCCGGTTTCAGCATGAATTACATTTTTGGAGATTCCCGTCGTTAAGCGAAAAAAGGAAGAATGAAAGAGGGAAGCGTATCTATTTTTATAAAAAAAAACGGCTTTGACTTTTTTGCTAAGCTGGTTGGACTATATTTGCAGATAGTCCGGCAAACGCGTTTAACGCCGCTATTATAAAATGGGCTTTTATCCCGATCATCTTCCATATTATTACTCAGCCTCACGCTATGACCAACTTTTCTCTTCTTACTGAATTTGACGTTTATCTTTTCAAAGAGGGTCGCCATTTTCATCTTTTCGAAAAACTCGGAAGCCATTTAGTCGCCCATGAAGGGATTAACGGAGTTTATTTCGCCGTATGGGCGCCCAACGCGCGCCAGGTTGCGCTGATTGGCAGCTTTAATATGTGGAATAAAACTTCGCATCCGATGAACGCCCGCCCGGATCATTCCGGGATATGGGAAATATTTGTACCGGCGATCGGAAGAGGAGAAATATACAAATACGCTATTATATCTCCCGAAGGCAAAAACTTAGAAAAAACGGATCCATACGCCTATATGTGGGAGACGCCGCCAAAAACCGCTTCGGTAGTCTGGGATTTAAACTACGAATGGAAAGACCAGGCATGGATGGAACGCCGTAAAATAATGGCGGATCAGCCGCAGCCTTATTCGGTATATGAGATCCACGCCGGTTCCTGGCGGAGGAGAGGAGAAGAGGGAAATCGCTCGCTTTCCTACCGTGAAATGGCGGAGGAACTGGTTCCTTACGTGAAAGAAATGGGTTTTACGCATATTGAGTTCATGCCCATTATGGAATATCCGTACGAGCCAAGCTGGGGATACCAAGTTTTAGGATATTACGCGCCGAGCAGCCGGTTTGGAACGCCGCAGGATTTTATGCGCCTGATCGACCGGTTCCATGAAGAGGAGATCGGCGTGATCCTGGACTGGGTGCCGTCTCATTTTCCGAACGACGCGCATGGGATCGCCTGGTTTGACGGAACTTATTTGTACGAGCACGCCGATCCGCGTCTGGGCTTTCATCCCGATTGGAAAAGCGCTATTTATAATTACGGACGGAACGAAGTGCGATGTTTTTTGATCTCCAACGCTTTGTTTTGGTTAAAAATGTACCATGCGGACGGTCTACGAGTGGACGCGGTGGCTTCGATGCTCTATTTGGATTATTCGCGTAAAGCGGGAGAATGGATACCCAATATTTTTGGAGGCAATCAAAACCTGCAGGCTATTTCTTTTCTGCGCGAGCTCAACGAAACTATTTATAACGACTTTCCCGACGCCATTACCATTGCCGAAGAATCTACTTCCTATACGGGCGTTTCGCGTCCGGTATATACCGGAGGACTTGGTTTCAACCAAAAATGGATGATGGGCTGGATGCACGATACGTTGGGATATATGAAAAGGGACCCGATGTATCGGAAATGGCATCAGGGCGAAATTACGTTTAGTCTGATCTATGCTTTCACGGAAAATTTTATGCTGCCGCTGTCGCACGACGAAGTGGTTTACGGAAAAGGAAGCCTATTAACCCGGATGCCGGGAGACGAATGGCAAAAATTTGCGAATTTGCGCCTGATGTTCGGCTATATGTTTACGCATCCGGGGTCGCGGTTGCTGTTTATGGGCGGTGAAATTGCGCAGGGCGGAGAATGGAATTTTATGGGCAGTCTGGATTGGTGGCTCTTGGATTCGCCAATGCACAAAGGCGTTCAGCAACTGGTGAAAGACTTGAACCATCTGAACAAAGTTAAATCTGCTATATACTGGCACGCTTTCAGTCATGAGGGGTTTGAATGGATCGCGCACGACGATACGCAGAACAGCGTCATTTCATATATCCGGAAAGGAAAGGAAGGCGACAAACCGCTCGTCGTTGTTTGTCATTTTCAACCTTCCGTCATTTATGGATATTCAATCGGAGTCCCCGTTGCGGGAGAATGGAAAGAAATATTGAATACGGACGATAAAAAATACGGCGGCGGCGGCGTATTAAACGGAGGACAGATCATTTCCGCCCAGGAAAAAACGCACGGCAGGGATCAAAGCGTTTCAATTATATTAGCGCCGTTGGCGACAATGGTCTTTGAGTGGGTTCAACCTGTTGAAGCGCGGGTAATTAAAGAATTGCAAACGGAAACGCCGGGGCAATCTGCGCCAAAGAAGGCCGCGAAAGCCGTTAAAAAAGCGGAGCTTGGAAATAACGCGGGCGCCCGGTAAATTTGTTCATTATGCAGCTAAACATGAAGCGCTCCGGAGCGTCGCGCCTGTTTTATATGGTTCTTTTTGTCGCCTGCGCTTTAAAACCGCTGGCGCAATCCTTACAAAAAGTTGACCTGATTATTTATAACGCCAAAGTATATACCGTCGACGAGCGATTCTCCGTCGCCCAAGCCGTTGCCGTAAACAACGGTAAAATTGAATCGGTCGGGACTTCGGCAGAGATCATGCGACATTTCTCTTCGGACGCTTCGGTCGACGCCCGGGGCAAATTTCTATATCCCGGATTTATTGACGCGCACGCGCATTTTTACGGTTACGGACAATCGCTGTTGCAGGCGGACCTGACCGGCGCGACCAGTTGGGCGGAAACGGTCGACCGCGTGAAAGCGTTTGCGCTGGAACATCCCGACGGCTGGCTAACCGGGCGCGGCTGGAATCAAAACCTTTGGAAAGATCATTCTTTCCCGGATAAAGCGCTGTTGGATCAATTTTTCCCGGACCGGCCTGTATATCTAACGAGGATTGACGGACACGCGGCGATCGTCAACCAAGCGGCGATCAAGCTTTCGGGCGTACAACCGGGACAAAAAATAGAGGGCGGCGAAATTGAAACGAAGAATGGGAAATTAACAGGAGTACTGGTCGATAACGCGACCCGCTTAGTTTCGTCTTATTTGCCAAAAGCAGACGCAGCTTATGCGAAAGCCGTTCTTACGGCGGCGCAAAAAAATTGTTTTGCCGCCGGACTGACTACGGTGGTCGACTGCGGACTGGACTTCCCGGTTGTGGATTTTATCCAGACCCTCCACCGCTCCGGGGATTTGAAAATGCGCCTGAATATCATGCTTTCCGACGACAGTTTAAATTACGTATACTTATTTAAAAAAGGAATTATTCATACGGACCGGTTAACCGTGCGGAGTTTTAAATTATATGCCGACGGCGCCCTGGGTTCCCGAGGCGCCTGCCTGTTGGAACCTTACTCGGACAGACCCGGGCACTATGGTTTTTTATTGAAAAATAAAGAGCGCTACCGCGAGCTGATCGCAAAAATGGCGGACAAAGGGTTTCAACTATGTACCCACGCGATTGGAGATTCCGCCAACCGGGTAATACTTCGCCTCTACGCGTCGGCTTTAAAAGGCAAAAACGATCTGCGCTGGAGGATCGAGCACGCTCAGGTAATAAATCCGGCTGATTTTGACCTGTTTGGCAAATACAGCATTATACCTTCCGTTCAACCCACCCATGCGACGTCCGATATGAACTGGGCGGTCGACCGCCTGGGCAAAGAACGCGTCAAAGGCGCTTACGCTTATAAACAATTATTGGATCAAAACGGATGGATACCGCTGGGGACTGATTTCCCTGTGGAACAGATCAGCCCGATCCTGACCTTCTACGCCGCGGTTGTCCGCAAAGACCCTGCCGGTTTTCCCGTCCAGGGCTTTCAGCCGGAAAACGCTTTAAGCAGGGTGCAGACGCTGCGCGGTATGACGATCTGGGCGGCAAAGGGGCATTTTGAAGAAAAAGAAAAGGGAAGCATTGAAGTTGGAAAAGTAGCAGATTTCGTGCTCCTTGACCAAGATCTGATGGACGTCGCGCCGGATAAAATATTGCAAACTCGCGTATTGGCTACCTTCCTCGGCGGAGAGAAGGTTTTTGAGAATAATGATTAGTGTTTGGTCGCCGCTAAAGCAACCAGGCTAATTTTAGCGTCCGGGAATTTTTTATAGACGGCTTCGGCGCAGGCTTCAAGGGTGCTGCCGGTAGTCACTACGTCGTCGGCTATTAAAATATGCTTGCCGCGTAAAGCGTCGGGATTAAGAAGCGCAAAGGTTTCTTCCTGATTTTGAAGTCGCTCCAGTCGGTTCTTTTTTGTCTGCGACTCCGTTTTTCTTATTTTTTGTAGTGCGGTCGTATTCATTTTCACATTCATGACTTCTGCCAGGCCTTTAGCGAAACATTCCGCCTGGTTAAATCCCCTTAACCGTTGTTTTTTATAGTGCATGGGAACCGGTACGATCACGTCAATATCCTGGAAGGAAGGGGATCGTTTTAATTGTTCGCCGTACATTCTTCCTATTTCCTCGGCGGCCTCCCACTGACCTTTGTATTTGATCTGGTGAACCAATTGCTGCGCCCGTCCGTTGGGCGTAAAATAATACAACGCGGCGGCGGAAATAATGGGCGCCCGGGCGGCAAATTTCTGTAATAACTCGTTATCCGGCAATAGATGATGACCGGTGGCGGGTAATAATAAACGACATTCCAGGCATAAAAAACGTTCCGCATAAGGAAGGGTCTCATTACAGCATAAACATAAAGGAGGATAGATGAGAGATAGAAAATCCTCGAAAAGGCGTAAAACCGGTAAAAAAACAGCGATTATGCCTGTTTTCTGTATTAAATCTAACCGTAGAAGTTTCATAGCCTTAAATTTAGAGTTGACGTCGCAAAAACGGCATGGAATTTAGGAAATAGAGTCAGGCTGGGAAGATATGGGGTTTTACTGTTAAACTGTTACTTTCTTACTTAAAATTGAAGTTAAAAATAACAAACCGATTCATTCATTCGTTCTAACGCTTTGAAATAACGAGCGCCTGCTTTTATATGAAAACCGCTTCTACCTTTATATCCGCATTATAAATCTGAACATTACCTTATAACCCAGCATATACATCACTGAAAAAATTTATAATGATTAAGTTACTAACGGCGATATGCCTGTTAACAATCTCTACGCAGGGCGCAGCGCAACGGGGATGGGAAATCGGGGGATGGCTGGGAACTTCTTATTATTTTGGAGATCTGAATACCCAATTTAGCTTAAAAACGCCTGGTCTGGCTGCAGGCGGAGTAGCGCGGTTTAATTTTAACGACCGGCTTTCCCTAAAATTTGGAGCCAACTATGGAAATATTAGCGCGGACGACGCTAATTCTACCAATGCTTTCGAGCGAAGAAGGAATTTGAATTTTAGAAGTATTGTTTTGGACGGGTCTGTACAGTTTGAGTTTAATTTTCTTCCGCTAATTTACGGAAGTGCTGATTATCCTTTTACGCCGTACCTTTTTGGCGGGATCAATTTCTTTTATTTCAATCCGCAGGGCAAATACAATGGCCAATGGTACGATCTTCGTCCGCTAGGTACGGAGGGGCAGGCAAAAGGCGAAGAATATTATTCGTTACAAAGAGGTTGGGTGTATGGAATTGGAACGAAATGGGCCTTTAACGAAACCTGGGCCTTCAATTTTGAACTGAGCAGCAGGAAATTAAACACGGGCTACCTGGACGACGTCAGCGGCGTTTATCCAAATACGACCACGCTTTATCATGAGCGGGGACCGGTCGCGGTCGCGCTTTCTGATCCGTCTGTCCCGGCGCCGGACGGTTCAAAATTGGGTTTACAGGGCAGGCAACGGGGAACAGGAAATAACGATATGTACCTGTTCCTTGAATTTGGGCTGGTCTATTATTTTGGAGATTTAAAATGCCCTGCCGTTAGCGGTAAGTAAACCTTTAAGCTTGAAGTCGGCTTTTTTCTGCCTTTCAGTTACAGGATGATTTTGTGAAAAATTTTATGCATTCTGCGGGGCGCCGGCAGTCAAACGCAGGCGGGAATTATTAATTTTTTGTGAAAATAAACAAATATATTCCCTACCCGGGTTTTCTGTAAACTTAATATGCAGCGTAAATTACAAAATATCTTTTCTTACCCTTTCGACCGAGCGTGCAAGAAGCCCATCCCGGATATTATCCCGCAATCATAATAAATTGATTTAGAAAAGACTTTGGAAACTATTAAACATAAATTTGTTTCCATTGTTCCATGCCTATTGTTCTTTACGGACGAAATTACCCGATCCTTTTTATCATAGACTAATGCACATGAGAAATCAATTTAACGCGCCTGTGCGCTTTCTCCTCATGGTTTTTTTAACGCTAAGTTTTGCATCGCCTTTTTTCGCCCAATCGTTAACGACTATAAAAGGACAGGCAAAAGACGCAAAAACCAACGAATCCCTGCCTTACATCAATATACAGTTTGAGGGTACTAGCCTTGGAACGACCTCTGATATTGAAGGTAAGTTCTACTTGGAAACAAAAGAAAAATGGGATAAACTTAAAATCAGTTACGTCGGCTATAAATCGCAGATAGTAACTATCCGGCCCGGCGAAACCAATCAGATCGACGTCAAAATGGAGGACGCTGCGGTTGGCCTGAACGAGGTGGTGATCAACCAGGGAAAATATAAAAATAAAGGGAATCCCGCCGTTGAACTAATCAAAAAAGTGATCGCCCATAAAGATCAGAACCGTAAAGAAAGTCTGAACTATTATTCTTATCAAAAATATGAAAAGGTAGAGTTCGCATTGAACAACATTACGGAAAAATTCCGCAAAAACTTTCTGTTTAAAAAAATGCAGTTTGTTTTTGCCAATGTGGATACCAATAAAGCGTCCGGGAAAGTAAATTTGCCTTTTTTTCTCCGGGAGACTTCTTCAGACGTGTACTATAGGAAAATCCCGCCATCTCAAAAGGAATACGTTCGCGGACAGCGCAGTACCATTGTTTCCAGTTTTTTGGACCAGGGCGGCCTGACGAACTATATAGATAATATGTACCGCGAGATCAATTTTTATAATAATTCAATCGACCTGGCGACAGTGGCCTTTGTTAGCCCGCTGGCGCCGATTGCGCCCAATATTTATCGTTTTTATATTCAGGACACTTCCAGGTTAAGCGACGCCGACACGACTCCATGCATCCATTTGTATTTTGCGCCCCGCGAAAAGTCAGATATCGCTTTTATGGGTCATTTGTGGGTTGCCTTAGGCGACTCTTCTTACGCAGTCCGTAAAATTGAAGTGGGGGTTCCGAAAGATATTAATTTGAACTGGATCAACGAACTTCAGTTGGTACAGGAGTATGACTGGGTAGAAAACAGCGATACGGCTGCCGGGAGCGGAAATACTAAACGCGGGTTAATGCTGACCAAGGACGATATTTTTATGGATTTTGGATTGACGCAGGGGGAAAAATCCCGCTCCATGCTGGGCAGAAAAACCACCTCCTACCGGAATTACGTAGTTAATGTTCCTTTACCCGACAGCCTTTTTAAAGAAGGGGACGCAAAAATACTGCGCGACGACGACGCCGACAAAAGGGACGAAACCTTTTGGAGCCAAAACCGGCATGAATCGCTGACGCATCGCGAAGCTTGCGACTACAAAACGACAGATTCCTTGAATACTTCCAGGCCGTTTCTTCGCTTCGTTAAATGGGCGCGGTTCTTATTGGAAGGGTATACGCCGATCGGCGGATTCAACGTCGGGCCGGCAAATGCATTTTATAGTTTCAATGATATTGAAGGTTTCCGCGCGCGCTTTGGCGGTATTACTAATTATGATTTTAGTAAAAAACTTGTCTTGGACGGTTATTTGGCGTACGGTACAAAGGACGCGCGATGGAAAGGTTATGCGGGAGCGCGTTTTAATTTTACCAGTAAATTTCCCAATAAATTTCCGGTCGACCAGATTAAAGTATGGTACCTGAACGACATTAAAATTCCGGGGCAGGAATTGCAGTTTGTCAATGAAGATAATTTTTTGTTGTCTTTCAAGCGCGGGCCTAATAATAAAATGATTTATAATCAGACGATCGGCGCTCAATACTGGAAAGAAAACCCAAGCGGATTTTCTTATTTTCTGACGGGTAAGAACACGATCCAGTCTCCTGCCGGGATCTTAAAATTCAATTATGACCTGGGCGACCAGTTGAACGCGCAAAAAGCAAATATTACGACGACGGAAGTAGGCGTTACTTTGCGCTACGCGCCAAACGAGCAATTCTACCAGGGCGTTAATTTCCGGGTTCCGATCCTGAACCGGTCTCCCATTATAGAATTTGATTATAACGCAGGGTTGAAAGGCCCTTTGGACGGAGAATATAATTATCATTCCCTGCACCTGAAAGCGGAAAAGATCTTTTATCCGGCTCCTTTTGGCATTGCCGATGTCATTATTGAGGGGGGCCGGATCATTGGGACGGTTCCTTATCCGTTGTTATCGGCGCCGCACGCCAACCAAACCTACGCTTACCAAATGGAGGCGTATAACTTGATGAACTTTTTAGAATTTGTCGGCGATAAATACGCTTCATTTAATATTCAATGGAATTTTGGCGGATTTTTCTTTAATCGCGTACCTTTGTTGAAAAAGCTCAAATGGAGGGAGGTAATCACTTTTAAGAGCTTATGGGGCGGTTTGGACGATAAAAATATTCCAAATAATGAAAACGGTTTATTAAAATTTCCTACCGACGAAACCGGAAAAACCGTAACCTTTGCGCTTGGCGGCCAGCCTTATATGGAAGCCAGCGTCGGAATCGCCAATATATTCAAATTTTTAAGGGTCGACTATGTTCGTCGCCTCAATTATTTAGATCACCCCAACGTGACGCCGTCGGGAATACGGACCAGGATAAAATTAGATTTTTAACTATGAGAAGGAAAATACTCTTTCTGACCGGATCTATTAATCAAACCTCCCAGATGTATCAGATCGCGCAGGAGTTGCCGGATTACGAGTGTTGGTATAGCCAAATGTTTTATGATGACTGGTTTGTTAATCTATTAATTAAACATACGGCGGCTGCAGATACGACGGTCATGGGAAAACCGATCAGGGCAAAGGCCGAAGAATATTTGCGACAAAGAAATTGCCGTATCGACTATATGGCCAGGAAAAATCAATACGACCTGGTGCTGTTCTGTTCAGAAATGATGATGACGCCAAGAATGGCCAAACATAAAACGATCTGGGTGCAGGAAGGCATGACTGATAAATATACTACCTGGAGCCGTATCGTTCAAAAAATGCGCTTGCCTTCGCTGCTTACTTTTGACACTTCGCTGAATGGATCTTTGAATCTTTGCGACGTTTATTGCGCGGCTTCGGAAGGGTATAAACGGTATTTTGCCGAACACGGCGTCGAAGAGTCTAAAATATTTCCGACCGGAATGCTTAATTTTGACGATATTCAGTGCTTTAAACGGAATGATTTCCCTTACCGCGATTATGTCATGGTAGCGACAACCGATATGCGGGAAACCTATCGGCCCGAAGACCGAGTCGGATTTATTAGAAAAACGGTTCAATTGGCGGGCGGAAGGCAAATGCTTTTTAAATTACATCCCAACGAAAAATTTGACCGGGCCAAAGCCGAGATCGAGCAAAATACCCCTCCTGGAACGCTGATCTTCCAATCCGGCGTGACCAACGAAATGATCGCTAACTGCTCCGAACTGATCACCCAATATTCATCGGTCGTTTATGCCGGCATAGCTTTAGATAAAAAAGTTCACTCCTATTTTGACCTCGAACAGTTAAAAAATTTGGCGCCTATCCAAAATGGAGGAACCACTGCAAGAAATATTGCCCATATTTGCAGAAATTTTGTGGAATTCGACGGACCTAAAGGCAATTTTGCAAAACAGTTCCGGTACCAGCCTCAAACACAGGAGTATGCCTGACAAAATTGTTATAGTGGTTCAGGCGCGTACCGGTTCCAGTCGTTTGCCCGGCAAAGTTTTATTGCCGGTTATGGGAGAAAGTTTGTTGTACCGCATGATCGAACGCCTGCGGATGGTAAAATACGAGGCGCAGATCATTGTCGCCACTTCCCGACAGAGCGAAGACGACGCTATTGTGGAAGAGACCCGCAACATGAACCTGCCTTTTTACCGCGGCAGTATGAATAATCTGCTCGACCGGCATTACGGCGTAGCTTTACAGCAAAACGCGCAGCTCATCCTGAAAATTCCTTCCGATTGTCCGCTTATCGATCCCCGCGTGGTCGACCAGGGGCTGGATTTCTATTTCCGGGAGCCGGGAAAATACGATTACGTCGGCAACCTTCACCCCGCCACTTTCCCCGACGGCAACGACGTTGAGATAATGACCATGGCCTGCCTGTCCAAAGCCTGGAAAGAGGCGGGGCGCCCTTTAGAACTCGAGCATACAACCCCGTATATATGGGAAAATCCCGGCCAGTTTTGTATAGGCAATTTTCAATGGAAAACTGGACTGGACTATTCGATGTCGCACCGGTTCACCATTGATTATAAAGAGGATTATGCTTTCGTAAAAAGGGTATTTGAAGAGTTATACCCTTCTAAACCCGATTTTTCCTGCGAAGATATCATTGAACTATTAAAAAATCATCCGGAAATTTATCAGATCAATTCAAAGTATGCGGGTGTCAACTGGTATCGCAATCACCTGGAGGAACTTAAAACAGTGACCGCCGACCAGACCAAAAACCCCGAAAGCTGAACGGCGCTCTTTAATTTTCGACCTATGAATTCCGCAACCATTCAACGCCTGCGCGCCGAAACGCCCGGGACTTCCGGTTATATCCATTTAAATAATGCGGGCGCCGCGCTCATGGCGCAGCCCGTATTTGACGCTATCCGCGATTACCAGGAACTGGAATTCAAAACCGGCGGATACGAAACAGCCGACCTGCAAAGAGCGGAAATTGCCGCCGCTTATGCATGCAAAACTTTTTCTGAGGTTGAAAAATAATCACTCATAACTCATAACTCCTAACTCATCCCATTCAGAATGACTAATAAGCGCCAACAATATTTAAAAGACGTCGCCTTTCGCGTGCGCGAACATATTATCCGGATGTCTACCGACGGGGGCTGTTTTGTAGGGGCGTCGCTTTCGGCCGCCGACCTGATTGTCTATCTATATTCAGATTTTTTGAATATTCATAAAGATAACCTGGACGATCCCAACCGCGACTATTTGTTTTTATCAAAGGGGCATGACGTGCCTGCCCTTTATGGTACTTTTTCAGAATTGGGGCTGATGGAAGCGTCCCGTTTAAAAAATCACCTTTCGACAGAGGACCATATTTACTGGCATCCGAATACAAAAATTCCGGGTATCGAGTTTCATTCCGGTTCCCTCGGCCATTTGCCTTCGGTGGCTTTGGGCGTCGCCCTCGATATAAAAATGCGCGGCGGAACCAATAAAGTGGTTTGCATTCTCGGCGACGGCGAACTGAATGAAGGTACCTGTTGGGAAGCCGTCCTGGTCGCCAACGCTTTTAAACTCGATAATTTGATCTACGTAGTCGACCGCAATTTTTTCCAGGCCAATATGCCGACGGAAGAACTGATCCCGTTGGAGCCGTTGGCGGATAAATTTAAAGCGTTCGGCGCGTCCGTTAAACGCATCGACGGACATGATTTTGGCGCATTAGAACGCGCTTTCAAGGCGTACCCTTTCCAGGAAGGCCATTTGAACGTGGTCATCGCCGACACGCGTCGTGGCAAAGGATTGCCAAGCATCGAAGCCCGCGCCGACCGCTGGTTTTGTAATTTCACTAAAGAAGAAGTCGCCGGTTTACTGGAAGAGTTAAAAGGCAATAGCCTGGCCAATATAGAGTCGGAAACGTTAGTAGTTCGTTAGCCGTCAGCAAACAGCTTTTAGCTTTTTACCATTCTAATAATTACCTAAAGCGAATATAGGTAAAGAAAGTTTTCTGTTTTGGTTCAATTTTCAGAATCAAGTAGTTATAAAAATAATAATTCATCATTCATAATTCATCACTCATTATTAACCACATGACTTACGAAGAATTATTAACCCAAACCGCGCTCGCCGACGAACGATTCGTGGTGATGACGGCGGAAAACCGCGCGCTGGTGCGCAACCTGCCGGCTAAACTGGGCAAAAGATTTGTCGACACTGGCATTACCGAACAGACCATGATCGGCGCGGCGGCGGGCCTGGCGCTGCGCGGCAGAATACCGGTGACGCACGCGCTGGCCTCCTTTCTGTCGATGCGCGCTTTTGAGTTTGTCCGCACAGACGCCGGCATTCCGAACCTGCCCGTCAAACTAAGTAGTTTTATCCCGGGCTTCCTTTCCGACGGCAACGGGCCGACCCACCAGGCGATCGAAGACATTTCGCTAATGCGTGGAATTCCGAATATGACCGTGTTCGCCCCGGCGGACGAGGCCGACCTAGTCGGAGCCTTACCCGCCATCTGGGCGTCGCCGAATCCCGCTTATGTCCGAATCAATACGCGCAAAACCAATTACGCGCATACGCCATTTGAGATCGGAAAAGCGGAAGTTGTTTCCAAAGGCGCAGACGTTACGCTACTGGTATATGGGATGTTGTTTGAGCAGGCGCTGGTCGCCAAAGATATTTTGAGTGCGCAGGGGCTTTCGGTCGGGCTAATCAATATGAGGAGCTTGAAACCCGTCGACGAAGCCGCTATCCTGGAAGCCGCCGCCGGTTCAAAACTATTGGTTACCATAGAAGATCATTTCCTGACAGGCGGCCTATATAGCATTATTGCCGAAGTTTTACTGAAAAACCGGACGACGGCACATGTGTTACCGTTCGCATTGGTCGAAAAATGGTTTAAACCCGCTTTGCTGGACGCCGTTTTAGAATACGAGGGATTTACGGGCAAACAGATCGCGGAAAAAATATTGGGCTACCAAACCAACGCCGCGCAGCCCAAAGTAGCGCTTTCTGAATTTGCAGAGTAAGAGAAATCAATCTTTGCTACACAAATTTATAATAGAGTTTATGTCAAATGGATTTTATATAATACGCGCGAGAGTTCATAATTTTGCACGATGAAATATACTCAATGGTTAAAAAATCCTGTTCGTTTTTTGGCAATGACGGGCTACAGCGTCGAACGTTTTGAGGCTCTTTT
>JBBRMZ010000123.1:0-15231 GCA_038230555.1 Chitinophagales bacterium | reverse complement strand
CCGGCTGGATTATAGGAACGCTTTTTTCGTTTTCCGTCAATCTTATACGGGCCTTCGTTTTTACCTGACTGACGATTCCCGATTTGTCGATCCTTACGCTTTATCAGATATAGAAACCGGGGTCAGATTTGATTTGCGCGGTTATAAGTTTTTAACCGCCCTTACGGTGAACAACCTCCTCAATAATAACTATCAAGTGATAGAATATATGCCCGCTTTCAAAAGAAATTATCGCCTCCTCCTAAGCCTTTCTTTTTAAATTTTTGAGAATCGCATAGCAAAACGCCCCGATAAAACGTTATAGCGGAAGCGTCAAACAGACGTTATGAAGGTTTAAAAATTGTCCGTTACCAGATTTTGGCAAAAAATAACGTATTACGCATCACACATAACGTCTTATTTATCATCTTTGCGCCCTTAATCAATAAATTGAGGGCTATTTGGTCAGGGCGCTCTTTCAAAATGCTTTTTCGGGATCATCTGTTTGCTGTTATAGCTTCAAAACGTTATCTTTCAAGTCTCCCGGCAATAAGCGCAATTAAAAAAATGAAAAAAAATTTTAACGCCTGCGCGTTGACGGCTTTGGCCGCTCTTTTCCTGTTCCAGGCCTGCATTAAAGATAATACCGGTATTGCCTCCGGAAAATACAACAAGGGCGTTTTTATCGTCAACGAAGGAAGTTCCCTGGTTCCGGGAACCGTTAGTTTTTATAACCGCGATAGCGCATATATCGTCAACGATATTTATAATACGGCCAATGGGGGAGCCAAACTTAACGGCCCTCTGAACTTTATTACCACTTGGCTGGCAAAAACTTATCTCGTGGGTCCTCCCGGAACGCTCACCGACGTTAACCCCTATACCTTCCAAATTGCTTCGACCATTTCTGACACTAACATTATTCAGCCGCATTATTTTCTGGGTATTCCAGCTTACACGTTAAACAGTATAACTGTCAACAAAGCCTATATCAGCGACTGGGGCGTTAACGGTCAAAGTGGAAATATTCTCGTCTATAACCTGGATTCTAAACAGGTGACTGCTTCTTTTCCAATTGGGAAAGGCGTTTCGAAACTTCTTGCCGTCAATTCCTCGTATGCATACGCCATTAACAGCGGCGGATCCGGCGTCGATTCATCCTTTGCCCTGATCGATATAAAAGCGGACACCGTTATTAAATATTATTTTATCGGCGTAAACCCCAACAGCCTGAAACAGGACGCCAATAACGACGTTTGGGTACTCGCCGACAGCGTCAACGACGGACGTACCAATGTCGGAAAACTCAGCCGTTTACACAATGGCTCCATTGATCTCACTTTTGACGTACCCAAACATTCTTCCCACTTAGCGACCGACCTGACCGCCCATTATCTCTTTTTCTCCGGCGGCGACGGTAAGTTATACCGGAAAGATATCATTAATTTTGGCGTCGACGCGCCCGTTCCTTATTCGATACCTGGCGTCGCGCTGACGTCGCCCTACGGCCTTGATTTCGATCCCCAAACCGGCTATATGTTTGTGACGGACGCAAAAGATAAGAATTCTCCCGCTACGCTCTACGTCGTCGATATTACGTCCGGCGCTGTGATAAAATCCGGTCAGGTAGGCGTCAGACCCGGCAGTTTTCTTTTTCAATAATTATCTAACGACAATTATTGCGACTCCGCAGCGCGTTTTACTAATTTACCCTGCATCATTTACCACTCATCATTTACCATTAAATTCCTACCTTTGTCCTGATTTTGGTTCATACGGTTGCTTTAAACCAGTATGATGAAAAGGGAACCGGCGTGAAAATCCCGGACTGTACCCGCAGCTGTAAGACCTCGCGTACTTAAATATATAAAAATGGCCGAATCGCATGTTTTTGTATATTTCCGTTCCGCATTATTTTTTGTCCCACTTAGCATGGCCACTGTAAAGTTTGAAGGGCGTGGTCTCAACGCGCGCTTAAACATTCAACGGGAAGGCTGACAAAAAAGGGTTGAGTCAGAAGACCTGCCACGATCAAACGGTTCAAAACCCTCGGGAAAAAGGGCATAAGAACAACATCACTAAATATTAACGGCGTCTTTAGAAGATCGTTGTCGCAAACGGTAAGGACAGGTCACGACTTGTCGCTATTAGTTTCGACATAAAACCCGGGAAAGGGACTTCTTTTTAATTTTTGCAAAAATTATGAAGAAGTCCCGCCCATCCCCCCCGCGCATAGCGCGGGGGGGATGGAATTATTTAATTAAAATTCTTGATATAAACCATTTTTTTAGAAGATTTAAAATCATTCGATCATGCAGCATAGCACGAAGACCCGCGCTTATTTCTTTTTATTAATCCTTTCAACACTGTTCGCCTGCCATAAAGACCAGGCGGTAGCGCCCCCTGCTTCCGGATATACAAACGGGGTATTTATCGCTAACCAGGGCAAATATCCGGGGCCGGGCGAGATCAGTTTTTTTAGCCGCGACAGCGGAAAGATCGTCAACGATATATATAGCAAAGCCAACGCCGGAGCGTCTCCGGGCAGCGTGATACAATCCGTATCCGTCTGGAACGGCAAAGCCTATATAGCGGCCAATAACTCCAAAAAAATCGTCGTAGTCGACGCTGCTACCTTTAAATACATTGAAACGATCGACAGTTCGGTCGTTACTTTTCCGACTTATTTTCTCGGGATCGACGATTCCAAAGCATACGTCAGCGACTGGGGTAAAAACGGCGTCAACGGGAGCGTGTACGTTTATGATCTGAAAAACAAAAAGACCACAAAGACCCTTTCCGTTGGAAAAGGCGCCGACAAGATGCTGCGGATCGGAAATACAGTCTATGTCGCCAACACCGGCGGATTTGATAAAGACTCGGTGATCGGGATCATTGACGTTACTTCCGACGCCATAAAAACCTTAAAAGTAGGCGTCAATTGCAACAGCATTACTAAAGACGTCAACGGCGACGTTTGGGCATTATGCGGCGGCGCGTATACCGACGCTCAACCAGCCGGAAAACTCGCCCGTATTCATAACGGCGTCGTCGATAAAACCATTACCGTAGCCGCTTTTTCCAGTTCGCTGATCGCCGACCCTTCCGGCAAGTCCTTATATTTCATCAATGGCGACGGAACGCTCAAAGCGCTTGACGTAGCGTCCGCCACTGTAACTGCGTTGGATATCGCCGGGATCGCTTCCGTTAATCCGGGCGCCCTGGACATAGACCCCAAAACCGGCTATTTATTTGTCGCCGACGCTAAAGATTTCAGTTCAAACGGCGTCTTATATGTAATTGATGCGGTTTCAAAAACCGTAAAATATACTCTTTCTACCGGCGTCGCCCCCGGGGCTTTTTGGTTTTTATAATCTACCTTTGCCGGATAAAATTTAAATCCGTTCTACATGACTTACGAACAAACGGTAAAATATTTACTCGATCAATTGCCCATGTACCAGCGCGTCGGGGCGTCCGCATATAAAAAAGACTTGGCCAACATTGTCGCTTTAAGTAATATTTTAGATAACCCGCAGGATACATTTCCCTCTATTCATATTGCCGGCACCAACGGCAAGGGATCCGTCGCTTTTATGCTGAGCGCCATTCTACAGGCTGCAGGCTACAAAACCGGCTTATATATTTCCCCTCATTATAAAGATTTCCGGGAAAGGATCAGAATCAACGGCGAGTATATTAGCGAGACGTTCGTAACAGACTTCGTTGAAAAAATGCAAACCCACGTAGCCGAAGTACAGCCGTCCTTTTTTGAAACTACCGTAGCCATGGCCTTCGATTATTTCGCGCATGAAAAAGTGGATATTGCCGTTATTGAAACCGGTTTGGGCGGCAGGCTGGACTCGACCAACATCATTAAACCTATCCTTTCCATCATTACAAATATCAGTTTAGACCACACCGACCTGTTGGGCGAAACCCTCCCGGAGATCGCCGCAGAAAAAGCCGGCATTATAAAGCCCGGCGTTCCGGTGGTGATTGGAGAAGAACAGGCGGAGATTAAATCTGTGTTTACAGAAAAAGCAAAAGAACTGAATGCGCCCATTGTATTTGCCTCCCGGACGGTCAACTGCCGTATCCAAACCAACGACTTTGAAAAAAACTGGTTTGAGGTGGACCGGACGGATGAAAGCCGGGTCCGGCATGTGGTCCAGTTTTTCCAGATCAACCTGAACGGAAGTTTCCAGGAAAAAAACATTGCCACCGTCTTCAAAGCCTGGGAGTCCTTAGAAAAATATACGCCCTTTAGAATTTCTGAAGAAGCCTTCCGCAAAGGGCTTGAAAATCTTAAAACCCTGACCAACTTCATTGGACGCTGGCAAAAAATTGGCAACGATCCCGTAATTATTTGCGATAGCGGCCATAACGAAGGCGGCCTGAATTATACCATGCAGGAACTAAGCGAAATGACCTACAACCGGCTGCACATCGTCGTAGGCATGGTAAAAGACAAAGATATAACCAAATCCCTTCAATTATTTCCCCGTGCCGCCGTCTATTATTTTGCGAAAGCCGATATTCCCCGGGGCATGGACGCCGAAGTTTTGAAAACCCGCGCCGCAGAACATGGCCTTGTAGGAGACGCCTATTCCAGTATTCCCGAAGCCCTGAAAGCGGCCAAAATTGCCGCCGCGCCCGACGACCTGATTTTTGTCGGCGGCAGTACTTTCGTCGTCGCCGAAGTTTTGTAAAAACAAAAAGCACAGACGAAGTACAGACAAATTATAATCAACCCATCCTTTAACTTTATACCTTCAATTTGCGACTATATGTCAGAAGTAAAAAAATCTTCGCTGATACAGATCAAAGTAGAATTAGACGACCAGAATATGCCCGTTCATTTGGCCTGGAAAGCCGACGACAACCCCAGCCAGCCCGGTTTCCAGGATTGCAAAGCCCTCCTGTTGTCCCTTTTCGACCGCGACCATAAAGACACCCTAAAGATCGATCTTTGGACAAAAGATATGCAGGTGGTTGAGATGGACCGCTTTTTCTATCAAACGTTAAGAGGATTAACCGACTCCTATTTTAAAGCTACTCAGAACCACAAACTGGCTTCCGAAATGCAACAATTCGTGGAATATTTCGGAAAACAAACAGAGATATTGCCAAAGTAAAAAGCAGTCAGGTGTTAGCTAATAGCAATTAATGCGAATAATGGTTTAAAAAAGTTCAAAAAGGGCGCCGTGATGATAGACCCGAAAACCGGAAGCGAATATAACAGGCGCGCAGTTCCATTTATCCCGAGAATCCCGGCTCCGGCGTCCGTTTACCCTCATATCCGTCAACCCCTTGAGTCGCCTATAAGCCATACATAACCCGCACTCAAGCCGTGTATGATGCATACACGAGTCGGATCTGACCCGGGTCTCGGACAGCAATCAATTTGAGGAGAGGTCGAACTAAAAGAGTCCCAAAAATGCCTTATTCAAAATGGTTTATAGCTCAATATACAAAAAGACAGACCGGTGTTTATCCACTTTTGCTAGTTTTAATCCATTATTCGCATTATTAGCTTTATTTTTGTTTATATCCTTCTTTCACAACCTTTTTGCCAATAAATCATCTTATGCAGTCTATAAAACAGATTGATCCGCAAAAATTAACTTCCAAAATTCACGTATCCTCCGAAATAGGTCGCTTAAAGCGCGTCATCATGCACCGCCCGGATGAAGGTATCTCCCGTATTTCCCCCCGGCGAGCCGGCGAACTTCTGTTCGACGACATCGTCCACCTGCCCCAGATGCAGGAAGAACACGACGTCTTCACCGATATCCTGAGGGCTTTTATCGGTAAAGAAAACGTGCTGGAAACCCGCCAACTTTTATTAGAAACCCTGATGCATGAAGACGAAGCAAAAAGGGAGATGATCGAAAAGATCATCGACTATGAAGAGTTGCCTGAAAGCTATGTGGATCTGCTTTCCCAACTGAGCAACGAAGACCTGGCCGATACCTTGATCACCGGCTTTTTAGAACGGGATAAACACATCCTGTTCGACCCTATTCCGAACTTTATTTTCACCAGGGATATTGCCGTTACGGTCAATGATCATATCCTCATTCTAAAAGCCGCTAAACAGGCCCGTTTCCGGGAAAACTTTTTAGCGAGGTTTATTTTCTGGTCGCATCCTATATTCAGGAACAGCCGCGACGCCGGTAAGATCATCAACCTCAACCGTGTTGATTTATTCCCGCCCTCCAAGAAAGGGGAGAATATTTCCATCGAAGGCGGCGACGTGATGATACTTAACAAAGATTATCTACTGATCGGTTCGTCAGAACGCACCAATGCTTATACGATTCGACTGCTCAAAGACCATCTGATCGACAAAGGGGTCGTGCAAAATGTGGTGCAGGTCAATATTCCGCACGACCGGGCGTATATGCACATCGACACCATTTTCACGCATATCAACCATAATCATATTACCGCATTCAGGCCCATCGTCGTGAACGGCTTGAGTTCTAATGTAGAGGTACACCGGTCTAATGGAAAGTCAACTTTTTATCCGACCGTCAAAGATTTTATACGGGCGGAGATCAACCCCAAAATGAAGTTCGTATTAAGCGGCGACGGAGAGTCGCCATACCAGGAACGGGAACAGTGGACCGACGGTTGTAATCTCGTAACCATTAAGCCGGGCGTTGCGCTTACCTACGACCGGAACCCTAAAACAGAGGAGGCGTTCAAAGATTATGGTTATCAGATCATTCCGGCTAAAAAATTACTCCATGCTTTTCAAAATGGAACATTAAAACCGGAGGAAATTGAAAATACGATCATCACGTTGCCTTCTAACGAACTTTCCCGGGCCCGCGGAGGCTCGCATTGTATGACCTGTCCAATCGAAAGAGAGTAATTATAGTTAACCTTTTCTTAATTTAAAATAATTACAATGTAAATAACAATTATTTACTTTTTGTTAACAGGGAATTGTATTTGGAACACTTACTTTTGTATTGTAATTAAAATCTATAACAAAAAAATTATTTTGAAATGAAAAAGGCGCTTTCGATTCTGACAGTTTTAACTTTTTTTGTATCTTTTGCTAAAGCACAAACAGGTCCTGTAATGACCTTTGATAAAACTGAAATTGATTACGGCACTATCCCGCAAAACAGCGATCCGCTCCGTAAATTCAAATTCAAAAATACGGGCAACGAGCCATTGGTTATCAAAAACGCGCAGGGAAGCTGCGGATGTACCGTTCCAAGCTTTAAACACGAACCGGTTATGCCAGGCGAAAGCAGCGATATTGAAGTTCGTTACGCAACCGACCGTATTGGTATGTTTACCAAAACCGTTACTTTGACGACGAACGAAGCCACGCCTACCCGCGTTTTGACCATTAAAGGCAACGTTTTAGAGAAAAAAGCGGAAGCAGGCGTTCCCGCCAGCGCTCCAAGCGTGATCTCTACTCCTAAGAACTAATTATTTACCAGTTTCTAATTTTTAGAAATACATATTTTAAAGCCTCCGTTCATTGAACGGGGGCTTTTTTATTTAAAGTCGCCGCTTGTCAAATGAATAGTCTTCAAGATCGTATTCCCTATTTTTATTTTTAAAAAATAGTTTCCAGCCGATAGGTCGCCGGTTGCAAGTTCGTAATAAAAGCCGGGGGCGGATTGATTCTTTTCTAAAATTAATCTTCCCAACGCGTCAAAGAGTTGAAACTGGGCGACCTCCGTGACGTCGTCGGTAAACGATATATTAATTTGGGCTTTAAAAGGATTCGGGAAAACAGCATTTATCGCGACTGCGGCGTCCGGATTTCTTTTAACGACAACGATGGGGGAATAAAAAACATATTGGTAACCGCTGGTAGAATCTTTACTAATAGATTTGATCCTGAAGAAATAAACGTCTTTATAGCCGCCGGTTTTTATACTGTAATCAATCGGATCGACGCTTAAAACGCCTTGCGCCTTTACAGTAGCGATGGAATCAAAATTATTCCCTCCTGTAAGTGATTGTTCGACGACAAAATGGGTAGCGTAGAATTCAGGCTGGGTCGTCCAGTTCAGATTGATGACCACGCCGTTATCTTTAGGCAGTTTGCTGAACGCGCCGTTCAGCGCGATGATTTTTGTTTTCGGATCGGCGTCGTATTCTATTACCTCGACGTCGTCTATGGCCAGACCAGCCAGGCCGGTCGTATGATCGGATCTGAAAACAAACCGGAAAGCGACGTCTTTATGACCCCCCAGGCCACTGATGTTAAATTTGAATTGCGTCCATTCGTTATTGTCTCCTGAAAAATAGGACGCGCCAATGGGGAATGCGCCTGATTGAAGGGCGTCGTTGCGGTAATTATACCAATTAGGTATATCCTTTGATCCCAGTTGGTTCCAGGAAATGCCCTTGTCGAAAGAATACTCCACATTAAAACCGTCGTAACCCTGTTTAGTAATGAACTTTGCCCAAAAACCAAGCGCGTAAAGTTTCCTTACCGACAGGTCAAAATTGGGCGTATATAATTCAGTCAGCGTACCGGGTTTATAAGCCTGATCGCCCGGCGCGACTGCATAAGCGTTTTTCCCGCCGTGCGTTCCATCCTTTCCGTTAACCGTCGAAACGCCCCGCTCAAACGACGAGCCCGCGCTGTTGACTGTATTCACCCCAAAATGGGTGTCCCCCTTTTCAAAGTCCCCTTCATATCCCGCGACGTCCGGCGTATACGGAACCCCCAACGAGGGCAATACTTTTATGTTCCCCGACGTCACAATGCTATCGTTCACGGTTAGGGAAACACTATAAACGCCCGGCGCTGCAAAGGAATGTATTGAATTCTCGTTGTTATCCGTTCCTCCGTCGCCATAATTCCAGCGATAGGTATCGGCGGCTTTGGAGCGTTCGCCGTTAAAATTAACCGGCGCCTCGGTATAGGTTATTTGATCAAAAGCTGCAACCGCAGCCGGAGCGGCCAGCGAATTGGATGTCCACAATCCGCGGCCAAAGGTAGCGGCCAACAGCGATTTATCAGAAGACCGGTAATGCAACATTTCTACCCGCACAATAGGAGAACCTCTCCCCGGAACCGGCGGACTCCAGATCGTGCTGTCCCCGTTCAACAACGCCGTCGACCAAACCCCCGTTTCCGTCGCAATAAGCGCTTGCGAGGCGTTCAACGGATTAAACATCCCCCAGCGGACCGGCATATCGGGCAGATTGTCGGCTATTTTTTTTCCCGAACATCCGCGCCAGGTTTTTCCGGCGTCCCTGCTTTCATAAATATTATTTGGCTGGCCATAGTTGGATATGGTAACAAGCAGGTGGCTGGAATCGCCATTTTGTATATCTATGCTGGAAATATAGCCGCCAAAATTCCCGATCTGTTCTACATGGATCATATTACCAATTTCTGCATCGTTCGCTCTCAGCAAAACTCCTTTATTGGAGCCAATATAAACGCGGTTAGCCACATTTGGGTCGACGCGGATCAGACCGACGTCGGTAGAAGTGAAATTATCAAAAGTTCCCCTGTTTACGGTATTATCGACGACGTTAAAACGCCAAAGGTTTACTCCGGCGGTTAACGACTGAGCATATAATATTTTGGTTTTGGGGTCGTAATCAGCGGGGGTCAAAAAATGGCCGTTGGTTTTTGTTCCGCCGGAGAAACTTTTGCCGCCGTCTTTAGAAACGGCAAATTGGCCGTAATAGATGGAGCCAATCTGAATATTCGGGTTGTTCTGGTCGATAAAACAAAGAAACCCGTCCCCCCCAATTACCTGACGGTCGGAACCCGGCGCGACGATCCGCGTACCGTTATCCTGCGCCCCGGCAATAAAATAATTGTTATTTGAATCGGGATGAATGGCGGCGGCATAAAACTGCGTACTGACATAACCTGAATTCTTAGCCTTGAATGTGGGCGCCGCGCCGTTGGCGTTTTCAATACGAAAAATTCCGCCGTCGTTGCCGGAGTAAGCTACGGCCGGATTGTCTGGCTCAAAAATGAAACCGTGCTGGTCGGCATGGTTGTAGGGACGACACCCGCCGCCGTCCCAGGAAGTGATCTGGCTCCAGGTCGAGCCTCCGTCCAGGGATCGAAATAAATCGACGCCGCCAAGATAAATGACGTTCGGGTTGTTAGGAGCGACCGTAAGCGTCAGATCATACCAGGCCTGTGTGCGCGTAATATCCGTCCCGTTCGACGAGCCGGAACATCCGTCCTGCCAAACCAGTTTACCCATGTTTTGCCAGGTTACGCCCGCGTCTAAAGTTTTATAAACAGCAGACGCTTTTCCGCCTTCGGAACCAAATACGTAAACTATATTGGGCGAGGCAGACGCTACCGCCATCTGTATGCGGCTGAAGTCGGTTGGGAATCCGGGATTGGCGCTTACTTTTTCCCAGGTTTTTACTTCTCCGTTCAGCGCCGATTTATATAAGCCGGAAGCAGTGGCGGCGAATAAAACGCCGTCGGAACCGCGCTGAATGTTGTAGAAATTATCGGTCGCAAAACCATAAGCGCTACCGGAACCCAACACTTTATACCAGCTATTTCCCTGATCCTTGCTTTTATACATGCCTGCAAAAGTGGCCGCATAGACAATGCCGCTATCGGGCGTAACGAGGATTTCCATGGTTGTATTGAACGAGCCGCCGGAAGTAGCGGGTAATAAATTCCAGGTAGCTCCGTCGTCGATACTTTTGAAAATTCCGACGCCTCGCGCGTCCGTACCGTCGCCGTCTCCGGTGCCTGCATACATCACATTTTTTTGGACGGGATCCTGCGCCAAAGCTCCGATCGACAAACTCTGCATCCAGTCGTTGTTGATTTTCCAAACCGGATTAGTAGCAGTAATATCCGACGTCATCCATATTCCTCCGTCGATTCCGCCAATAATGACCGTTTTGCGCGTAGCATCGTTCAGATCGACGAGGATGGCGCGGGTACGCCCGCCCGTTTGGTAAGGCCCCTGCGACGTCCAGTGTAATTTGCGTACGTCGTTAGCAAGGGCGCTATCTGGTCTTCGCAACAACGCTTGTTGTTTTATCAGGGTTTGTTGTATAGCGAGCGCTTTTCGTTCATAAGGAACGTAACCTAGCGCGACGTCCTGGGTACGTAGTTTTTCTAAGTCTAATGCTTCGCGGATGGTTTGTTCTTTAGGAAGCTCGCCCTCTTCGTTGAGCTCGTTTTCATGGTCAGATTGAGTTAATTTTTCTTGCGCCGACCGCGTAGGTTCATTTCCCGTAGGGACAGGTCGCGACCTGTCCCTACGGGAAACGAGGCGGGCCGGGCCGGGTATAAAACCATCCGTATGATTTTTACGATCTAATAAAGTAGCATTCTTTTTGTACTGAATTTCTTGCAGCGTGTACTGACGAAAGGTAAACCAGACAAAAGCGAAAGTTGCCGTAATAAATAAAAACAGGCCAATAGTAATGTTTTTTATCATTGAATGTTTGGATTTAGCGTACAGGCAAAAAAGAAGCGTTAAAACAAAGTAATCAGCCATTTGCCAAATATCAGGTCGTCGGGAATCAGGCCCCAGTTCCTGCTGTCGGTCGAGTTTTCGGTGTTGTCGCCCTGCACAAAATAATAACCCTGTTTAAAAGTATAGGTATTCACTTCCTTATAATTGACGAACATTTTCCCGGTAGTTAACACGTTAACAGGAATCTTTTCATAATTTTCTATGATTCGTCTATAAAAAGGGAGATTAGAAGCATCCAAAAAAATCGTTTCTCCTTTTTGAGGAATGGGATAGACAGCGGTAAAAGGTATTTTCTTTTCCATAGCATAAAAGCCGTCGGTTATATATACTGAGTCGCCCGGAACGCCGACAATCCTCTTCACATATCGCTCTCCTTTGCGGTCGGTAAAAAAGAAAGCGACTACGTCCCGGTTTTTAAAAGGCCGCACAAAAACTTTATTGACCAGAACCATTTTCCCGGTCTTAATGGTCGGCTCCATAGAACCGGTGGGAACGGTGAAAGGTTCAACGACGTAAGACTTCAAAGCAAAACCGAGGACTATAGCAACGATCCCGAAAACGAATAACGATGTATTTTTTTGTTTCATAAGGCCGTCTAAAGGGATGAGTTATGAGTGATGAGTTATTATGGTGGGGTCATTTTTTGGCGCCTTAATTTCTTTTAATAAAAACGCCGGGGTATACGCCTAACGATTTTTTATGTTGATATACGAGTTTTCCATTGACCCAGACTTTTTCGACCCCGTCGGAGAGCGCTTGGTTGTTTTGAATGGTTGCGTTATCCTTCACGGTAGCCGGATCAAACAAAACGAGATCCGCAAAAGCGCCCGGCGCGATAACGCCCCGGTTATCAAGACCAAGATGCTCGGCGGTCAGACCGGTCATTTTATAGATTGCCGTTTCGAGCGGCATAATTTTTAGTTCGCGAACGTACCGGCCTAATACGCGGGTAAAAGCGCCGTATCCGCGCGGGTGACCGGAGTTGGCCCCGTCGGAGCAGATATTGGTCTGGCCCCATTTCAGAAAATCAATCACGTCCGCTTCGTCCATGGATTTCCCCATGACGCCTTCGCTTTTTTGGGTTCTTTCGGCTTCGGCAATGAGCCACATCAATGTTTGTGCGGGTTTTTCATTGCGCGTAACGGCAATTTCTGAAACTGATTTTCCGGCGTAGGCAGGGAAAGCGTCAAAACTGGACAGGACAGATTTTTCGGGATCAAATAGCTGGCGGACGGCATAGTCCGCCGAAACGGGGTTGGTAAAATCTTTTTCGGGGAACAGGACGCGGAGGGTGGATTTCCAGTAATCGTAGGGATAGCAATCGGCGGTGATGTTGATCCCTTCCGACCGCGCTTTTTGCAATTGAGCTAAAATACGGGAAGCGCCGCCCCATTGGTCGCGCAGGGCAATTTTTATATGGGATATTTGAACGGGCGCTTTGGTCGCCCTGCCGATCTCGATGATCTGATCCAGCCCTTCTGCTAGTCGGACGTCTTCGCTGAGGAGGTGGCTGATATACCGTCCGCCAGAATCCGCCGCCGTCTTTGCCAATTGAAGTACTTCGTCGCGGTTGGAATAAAAGCCACCCTCATATTCCAGGCCGGTTGACAGTCCCAAAGAACCTTTGCTCATTTCCTGGCGCAACAGCGCTTTCATTTTTTCTAGTTCGTCCGGCGTTGAAATCCGGTGAAGGTCTTTTTCGCCCATGACCTGTTCGCGCAAAGTAGCATGGCCGGTGTAGGTGGCAATATTGATCGCTACCGGTCGTCTTTTCAGCAGGGCTTCCAGCGAATCAATATAATAGCTTCCGCCGTCCTGGCCGGACACAATGGTTGTAACGCCCTGGCTGACTGCGGCTAACATATCGGCGTGCGTTTCAATATGGGAAGCATGATGGCTGTGGCTGTCGATAAATCCCGGCGCCAAGGTCATGCCCTGACCGTCGGTTGTTTCTTCTCCGGGAAAAGGCGTCAGATCGCCCGTCTCCCAAATTTTGTTATTCTTGATTCTAAGCGACGTTTTTCGCGGCGCGGCGCCCGTTCCGTCGATCAGACTGACGTTGGCAATAAGCTGGGTTTCCGGCAGTTGAAACGGCTTTCCATTGATAATTTTATTAGCGACGGAAATAGCCCTCGCGTTGGACGAGCTGGTCAAAACGATTAGGGTTCGTTTCTGTTCGACGTCCCGGTAAATAAGGTTTAAAAACCCGACCCAGCTTCCGGTATGCTCATAGATCTTATTTTTTTCTATAATTTCCCAGCCAAAACCGTATGGATAGGTCGTTCCGTCGTTCAGTTGGACGGGGGTCAGCGCTTCTGACAGCGTATTTTTTTTAACCAGTTTTTCGCCGTAGAGCGACTGTTCCCATATAAGCAGGTCTTCTGCGGAGGCGTATATATTTCCGTCGCCGATCACGCCGTCCAACCGGACCAGGTCGTTGGGGACGTTTTTACCGTCTAAACGTTGGAATCCGAAAACCCGGCTGGCCGGGGCGGTTAAGTTGGCTTTGTAATGGTAAACAAAGGTATTTTTGAGTCCAAGCGGCTGGACGATGGATTTTTTGAAAAATTCCGCTACCGGCATACCCGAAGCGGCTTGAATCACCGAACCGAGCAGTACATAGCCGGTATTGCTGTATTCCCATCGCTCGCCTGGTTGAAAACGGAGGGCCGGCTTATACGTTTTGAACAGCCGGATCATGGATTCGTTGGTCAGCGTATCCAGTACGCCTGTGTAAGCCTGGGCTAATTCAAAATATTCCGGTAAACCTGAAGTATGGGTGAGCAAGCGCTGGACGGTAATATGTTCGTAAGGCAGACCTGGAATAAATTTGCGCACGTCGTCGTCGTAGTTGAGCTTTCCCTGTTCCTTCAAAATCATGATCATCATGGCCATGAACTGTTTAGACACAGAAGCCAGGTTGAAAGCGGACGCTGCGGTTAACTTTTCCCGCGTAGCGATATTGGAGAGGCCGAATGATTTATTATATAGCGGTTTTCCCTGCTCCGCGTATAAAACGGCTCCGTTAAACATTCCCCTTTCATATAATTTTGTCAGCGCGGAATCTAAAACGCGCATTTTCTCGGGCGTTTGCGCAAACGCGACAGCGTGTAGTGTAAAAGAAACGAGAAGTAGTAAAAACGCCTTTTTAATAAGCTGCATGATTCTTATGTATGAATTTGTAAAAGTAAATATTTTTTCTTTTTCTTTTCAACTAACCTTATAAACTTAATGCAGTCGCTATTGGCCGGAAAGCGCGGCTTTTGAAAAACGAGGGAAAAGTAAGCGATTCCTTCCGTTCATTTTTGCTTTTTCCTTATCTTCGCCCGAATTGAAAAATAAACGATGAAAGACAAGGCGATTATCCTCACCAACGGTTTACTGAATTCTTTTGAGGCTAAAACGGCGCACGGGTTGATCAGAGGCACAGAACGTTACGAGATCGCCGGCTTGGTGGATCCGCCGACGGCGGGCCGGGACGCGGGCGACGTGTTGGACGGCAAGGTTAGGCATATTCCCGTTTTTGCCTCTGTCGATGAAGCGGTAGGGCAGATTGAAAACCTTAAATATGCTATTGTCGGCGTCGCTACAATCGGCGGAATATTACCGCCTGAAATTATGGCGTCAGTTAAAGAAGCTATTAAATATAAAGTAATGCGAATAATGGGTTAAAACAGCCAAAAAAGCAGCGCTGTGACGATTGAGCCGAAAATATGCGTCATTAAACCGGCGGTAGCCCTCACTTTTGAGGCTGTTTGAATCTTGGTTTTCTCAATCATCCAGT
>JBBRMZ010000122.1:0-15259 GCA_038230555.1 Chitinophagales bacterium | reverse complement strand
ATTGTTAAAGAAGTTGAAAAATTCAGACATAATACAAGAGTATGTAAGCAATGTAGAAATAAAAAGTATAATAAAATTAATAATTAAAAAAATAAAGAATTCTTTAAGGAATATTATTTATCAAATAGAGATGAATTTATAAATAAAGCAAAAGAAAGATATTATAAAAATAAAGAGGTAGAACAACAATTAGTTCTATAAGTTATATATTATTAATTATTTATTTAAAATAAATAATTAATTATATTATTGTCTAATTTTTGATGTAGTAAAGATATTTAAATTGAAATGTTTTTGTTTCATTATAGAATATAGGATTTTTATATTCTTCTTTATTCTTAAATCCAAATTTACGATACCAATTAATATTATCTGTATCTTCTATTTTAACTACATCTAATAATCTTATAAATAGTTCCATAAATAATGTTCCATATCCTTGATATCTATAATCTTTATCAATTAAAAAGAATGATAATCCACAAGAAACATTTAATTCATCAGTGTCATATGTTAAAAATCCAATTATTTTTTTATCTACTGTCATAAATAGTCCTCTTTTAGTTTCTTTTAAATTACTCATAAATTCTTTTACTTTATCACTAATATTATCAAACTTTGCATTAAATAATTTTTGATATTTTAATTTACTTTTTGGTTCAACATCTCTCCTTAATATCATATACAAATCTTCATAATAAAATTTAAATTTGCAATGTTAAAAATATGTTTATTCGTACCAATTACTTGGTAACTATGAGTTTTGGCGCCATGGATGAATCATGTTACATAGTATATCGGGCGCGCCTTGCGCGTCCGGTATTTTTTTATATGGGCTTCTTTTAAACTTTGCGACCTCCTTTTTTAAAAGTGATGAAGTGAATTATAAGCTTAACATAGTAATTTAGATTTGATATGAAAACCAACACTATCCTTTTCTTGGCCGTATTATAATACAAAGTTCACTCAAAACAATAAATAAGGCAAGCGAAAAAAAGGAATAATTTGCCGCTTTTTGGGAAGTTTTGGGATATTCTATTTTTTAATATCTTTATTCTCGGGTTTAGGCGGCGGTTCGCCCAATTTTTCATAAATTTCCTTTTGTTTGTGTGGATAAATTAACCCAGTAGGCAGGTCGATTAACGATTCTTTGAGCCATTTTTTAAATGTTTTTGTACTGACTTGGTATTCATTACAAAACTGACCTCTAGTTTTTGAAGATTCAATCATGGAAATTGTTTTTGTTTTCTGAAATAAAAATTATCATTATGATAAGATACGTTCTAATGAAAGCGGCAGATTTCATATAAATCGAAAGGTTTAACCTTAAAACGCGACAAGTTAAAAATATGTCTGAGTAATAATATTAAGTTTTTAATTTAAAAACATTGCTTAAGGAAATCTTTAGAGTGGTTTATTAACAAAATTTCATTTGTGTTAACAATATTTTTAAGTACTCGCTTTAAAATTAAATAATGGCCGTCACCAGTCCCATTTTCCGCGTTTTCGATTACGCAAAAACGGTCGGGTTTTATATCGACTGGCTGGGTTTCCAAATTGATTTTATCCATCAGTTTGAACCCGAAGCGCCCCGCTACCTGCAAATTTCAATGCGCGACCTGGTCTTTCACCTCAGCGAACACCACGGCGACGGCGTTCCCGGCGGGCGGGCGTTTATCCGCGATTTTAAAGGAGTCCGGGAATACCACGCATCCTTAATGGCCAAAAAATACAAATATAATAGGCCGGCGCTCGAAATTCCTTTCTGGGACGATGACTCCCTACAGTTCATCGTCGACGATCCTTTTGGAAATAGGATTGCTTTTACAGAGCAAGTGAACGTCTAATTTGTGCGTTCCAAGTCTAGTTTGCGCGATTAATAGAAGCTTCTACCCGCTAATACCCTCAAAGCCTTTCAAAAATGATCTCCTGCATGTCCTATTTCCAAATATGCTCGTACTTGAGCTATACTTGAGCTATACTTGAGCCATACTTGAGCTATACTTGAGCTATACTTGAGCTATACTTGAGCTATACTTGAGCTATACTTGAGCCATACTTGAGCCATACTTGAGCCATACTTGAGCCATACTTGAGCCATACTTGAGCCGTACTTGAGCCGTAGACGAGCCGTCTCTGATTCATATATGCGTCGCGGTTAAGCGTTGCTGATAACTGACCGTTAGAGGCGCCATTAAAACCTATTCCTGAATAGGGAACGTTACTTCTACCGGCTCTAAAAATAAGAAGTTATTTCCGGAAATTCCTTAAATTTTAACGGTTTATTTGAACAAATACATCCGTTTGTCCGCTATCGTTTTGCTCGTTATAAAAATAACGTTACTGGGTAGTTAAAGAACCGAACCCGCCTTAAACTTTACCGGTTTTCTGGAGTCATTAAAGTAACCCTGCCGCATAATTCATTTCAAAAACCGGTTTTTTAGCGACCACTCGCCAAATTTTAGCGATTCCATTCCAAAAAACATACACTCATACCTTTGAAAAAATACGTTTGAAAAAAAAGTTTATCCATGACCGAGACGACATTTAACCCAACCAGAAAAATCCGTCCCGTACTTTCCGGACTGACGCCTTACGCGGGCGCCTGGGGACGGGACCAGGTTATTCACCTGCTCAAAAGAACTATGTTCGGCGCAACCCAGGCGGACGTCGATCATTTTGCCGCCCTTACGCTCAACGCGTCCATTGCGGAATTGCTGCAGCCGAACGCTCTGGCAGAACTGCCGTTGAACAATTATTCCGGCAACGTTAACCAGCCCGATCCAAATGTTCCGCTCGGGCAAACCTGGGTAAGCGCCCCTTACGACGGCAACATCGCCGGCAGTCGACGGGCGTCGCTGAAAGCCTGGTGGATGGGGATTATGCTGAACCAGACCCGCAGCATCCAGGAAAAAATGGTGTTGTTCTGGCACAATCATTTTTCAACGCAACTAAACAATTACGATCCGACCCTCGCTTACGTCCATTATGTTACCCTGCGACAAAACGCGCTGGGCAATTTCAAAACGTTCGCCAAAGCGATCACCGTGGATCCGCACATGCTCAATTTTCTGAACGGAAAGAATAGCATCAAAACCGCGCCGGATGAAAACTATGGTCGCGAAGTGCAGGAATTATTCACTGTAGGTAAAAACGCAGACGGCAGTACCCCCTACACCGAAGCGGACGTAAAAGCCGCCGCCCGGTTGCTGACTGGCTACCAAGTGGACTATAACAGCCGTAAAGGAATTTTTACCGCTTCGCGCCACGACGCGACGGACAAGCAGTTCTCCGCTTTCTACGGAAATAAAATCATTAAAGGCCAGGCCGGGGACGCGGGCGCCAAAGAATTGGACGACTTTCTCGATATGCTGTTTGGCGTCCCTAATACGGCGTCGTATATCTGCCGGAAACTCTACCGCTTTTTTGTCTATTACGACGTGACGCCGGACGTGGAAACCAACGTTATACAGCCGCTCGCGGCCATCCTGAAAACCAATAATTTTGAGATCAAGCCCGTCCTGCAGGCCCTGTTCTCCAGCCAACATTTTTTTGACGCTGCCAATGTGGGCGTCGTCATTAAGCCCCCGACGGATCACCTCGTCGCCATGATGCGCGAATTTAACGTCGCGTTCCCCGACGCGGCCAACTACATGGCCAAATACGGTATGTGGAATTACCTGGTCGGCGTCGGCGGTTCTCTCAGTCAGAGCATTGGCGATCCTCCGAATGTCGCCGGCTGGCCGGCTTATTATCAGACGCCCGTCTACCACGAGATCTGGGTCAACACGGATACTTTGCCAAAACGGCTAAATTTTTCCGATAACATTCTTTTAAACAGCTACTCCACCCAGGGTCAGAAGATTTTTATCGACCCGGTCGCTTATACCAAATCGCTGCCCAACCCTTCCGACCCTAACGCTTTAATTACCGACGCGCTCGCGCTGCTCTACCGGGCGCCGGTAGAAGCGGATTTTGTCGCCGCCATGAAGTCGATCCTGTTATCCGCCCAGTTGAGCGATCACTACTGGACGGACGCCTGGAACGCTTATCTGGCGGACGTAACCAACAAAACAAATCTGAATATTGTAACTACCCGGTTAAAATCGTTCTATAAATTTTTATTAGATCAGATGGAGTATCAGCTTTCGTAGGTATAAGCTGTTAGTTATTAACTGTTTACAGAAAGCGTTTATTTAAAAATTATTAAAAGCGGACGGGGTCGGAAAACGAAAACAGCCTAAAGCGGCGGCGTTTGCAACCATCGTTTGCGCAAATGTTGATTCAATGAAAAGAAGAGATTTTATACGAAACGCCGGGATAGGAGCATTGTCGCCATCGCTCATCAACGGATTCCCCGTCAGCCCGCTCGCCGCGTCGCCCATCTGGCATGCGCTGACCAATATTACCGCCGACACCAATCACGTCCTGGTCATCGTTCAGCTCAACGGCGGAAACGACGGCCTGAACATGGTTCTGGCGCTCGACCAGCAATACGACAACTTAAAAGTTGCGCGGACGAATATATTGATGGACAAATCGGCTATTTTGAAACTCAACGGGTTCGACGCCACGGGACTGCATCCGGCAATGACCGGTATGCAGGATATGTTCAACAACGGAAAGTTAAAAATCTTGCAGGGCGTCAGCTATCCGCAGCCCAATTTTTCCCACTTCCGGGCGACAGACATCTGGCTGACGGGCGCCGATTCCAACCAGGTGCTGACCACCGGCTGGCAGGGACGGTATATGCAAAATGAATACGCCAACTATCCGAACGGTTACCCGAATTCCGTCATGCCCGATCCGATCGCCATACAAATTAGTTCGACGCTGTCCACCGCTTTTCAGGGAACCGCCGGACCAATGGGTATCACCATTTCCAACCCAACGGCGCTCTACAATTTCGTGAACGGCATACAGGATCCCGCTCCCGCCGGAAATATAGGAAAAGAATTGACTTACCTGCGCACCATCCAGCGCCAGTCGCAGCAATATGGCGACGTTATTAAAAATGCGTATAATAAAGGCGCTAATTTAGGAACCTACCCGAACGCCGGAACCAACAGCCTGGCCGACCAGTTAAAGATCGTCGCCCGCCTCATCAAAGGCGGACTTAAAACGAGGGTTTATATGGTCAACACCGGCGGTTTCGACAACCACTCCAACCAGGTCAACGCTGGCGATTTTACTAAGGGAACCCATGCAAACCTGTTGGGCGGACTTTCGCTCGCCATATCCAGTTTCCAAAACGACATAGCTAAGTTGGGCGTCGAAGACCGGGTGCTAGGCATGACCTTTTCGGAGTTTGGCCGGCGCATCAAATCCAACGCCAGCCTCGGCACCGACCACGGCGCGGGCCTGCCAATGTTCGTTTTCGGCTCCAAACTGCACGGCGGCGTTTTAGGAACTAACCCGATCATTCCCGCTAACGCGACCGTCAACGACAACGTGGCGATGCAGTATGATTTCCGGTCGGTCTACGCCACTTTGCTCAAAGACTGGTTCTGCGCTTCGGATACCGACCTGCAAACCATCCTGTTAAAAAATTACCAGAACCTGCCGATCGTTAATTCCCAAAGTTGTATCTCTACCGACGTCCACGACGTCAACGTAGCCGCAGGCAAAAACCTCATTAGCCCCTATCCGAATCCGTTTACTTCTGGCGTTACGATCGACTTTGAAACTTTTGGCGGCCACACATCCGTCCAGGTATTTGACACGGAAGGCCGCCTGATGGCGACCCCCGTAGACGGCGAATATGTGGCCGGAAAATACAAAGTCTGGTACAATGGCGGCGGGTTGCCGACCGGCGTTTATTACGCGCGGTTACAGAATAACGCGGTGCAGCAGGTCAAATCTATGCTGAAAGTAGAGTAACATTGGTTATTTCATCTTTGCTTTTTTGTACCATACCACGGGCGGCGTTCCACTCGGGGCGCCGCTCTTTTTATGCCCTTCCAAACCGGTTTATCTCTGCAAATTAATCAGTTATAACGCGCTTTTTCTTTTAAACTAAAAGGGTTATTCATAGTCTTTTAATAAACAGATTTCCCTGATTATCCCGCTTTTCCTATATTTATTCACTTCTTTAACTACCCGCTCCATCATGAATGCTGTTGATCTTAAACAACAAAAAAGAGACCTGCGTCCGCCGACCGGTAGCCTGGACCCTTTAGCCGGACCATTGGGCGTAGACAATGCAATCCATCTCCTCAAACGAACCATGTTTGGCGCTACCAATGCCGATATTGCGGCGTTTAGCGCTTTGACGGCCACGCAGGCGGTCGCCGCCCTACTGACGCCGCCCGCTACGATGCCTTCGCCGCCGATTAATAATTATTCGAACGCCAATATCGTCGATCCGGGCGTACCGCTGGGTCAGACTTGGGTCAATGCCCCTCGGGTAGACGCCAATGTGAATGGCGGGCGCCGGAAGTCGCTTGGAGAATGGTGGGTGGGCGCCATGCTCAACCAAAACCGGAGTTTGATGGAAAAAATGGTCTTGTTCTGGCACAACCATTTCAGTACGCAATTAACAAATAACGATTCGGTAAATGGTTATTATCACAACCTCACTCTCAGAAAATACGCTTTCGGCAATTTTAAAGCGTTTGTCAAAGCCATTACCCTCGATCCTTTAATGTTGGAGTTCCTAAACGGTCAAAACAATAATAAAACAGCTCCGGATGAAAATTATGGCAGGGAAGTCCAGGAATTATTCACGGTCGGAAAAAATGCGGACGGCACGACCCCTTACACCGAAGCCGACGTGAAAGCCGCCGCCCGGCTGCTCACCGGTTATCAGATTGATTATAACAACCACGCCGGAATTTTCAACCCTGCGCGCCACGATTCGACCGATAAAGTTTTTTCGGCTTTCTATGGCAATAAAACCATTACCGGAAGAACGGGCGCCGACGGCGCTAAAGAATTGGACGATTTTTTGGATATGATCTTTGCCACGCCCAATGTGGCTTCGTATATCTGCCGCAAAATTTATCGCTTTTTTGTCTATTACGACGTCACGCCGGCTATTGAAACCGCCGTCATTCAACCGTTGGCGACTTTGCTTCGAACCAATAGTTACGAGATCGCGCCCGTGTTGCAAACGCTTTTTTCCAGCCAGCATTTTTTCGATCCTACCAATATCGGCGTTTTGATCAAACCGCCGATGGATTATACCGTGGGGATGATCCGCGAAATGGGCGTATCGGTAGTCGACGGCTCTAATTATATGGGGCAATACGACGACTGGAATTATCTGTACGGACAAATGGCGCTGATGAACCAAGACCTGGCCGAACCGCCGAATGTGGCCGGCTGGCCCGCTTATTACGAAGCGCCTTCCTATCATGAAATCTGGATTTCGACCGCTACTATTTCCGCGCGCTTATTTTTTACGGATAATATGATCGCTACAGGCCATAGTTCCTTCAGCCAAAAAATCGTTATCGATACCGTCGCTTATACGAAAACGCTGCCCAATCCGTCCGACCCGAATCAACTCATCACGGACGCTTTGCAACGACTCTACCGGATTCCGGTCAACGCAGACGTCGTTACTTTTTTGAAAACCATTCTTCTATCGGGGCAGGTCAGCGATCACTATTGGACGGACGCTTGGACGCTCTATTTGCAGGATACGACCAATACGGCCAATTATAATACCGTGGCTTTCAGGCTAAAACAGTTTTATAAATACATCATGGATCAGGGAGAATACCAATTGTCGTAATTGGTTCTTTATCAACTATTTTTTCACCCATCATTCTTTAAAAAAATGAAAAGAAGAGATTTTATACGCAATGCCGGCATTGGAGCCGTCCTGCCCTCTGTGATCAATGGTTTTTCGGTCAGGGCCATGAGCGCGTCACCTATTTTACAGGCTTTAGCCGCGTCGGCTACCAATACAGATCACGTTTTAGTCATCATACAAATGAGCGGCGGCAACGACGGGCTCAATACCGTTCTTCCGTTGGATCAAAATTACGCCAGCCTGAAAGCCGCGAGATCTAATTTGCTCATGCCGCAATCAAAAATATTGACCCTGGCGGGAACGCCGACCACGGGCTTGCACCCCGCCATGACGGATATGCAAAGTCTGTTCAACAATGGGCAGCTAAAAATTATCCAGGGGGTCAGTTACCCGCAGCCCAATTTTTCGCATTTCCGGGCGACCGATATCTGGATGACCGCTTCCGACTCGGGCGTGGCGCTTAATACCGGCTGGATGGGGCGGTACCTGCAAACCGAGTATCCGAACTATCCGACGGGCTATCCCAACTCGACGGTGACGGATCCGATCGCTATCCAGATCGGTTCCAGCGTTGCCACGGCTTTTGAAGGAATGGTTGGGCCGATGGCCGTCACATTGGCAAGCCCGACAGCCGTCTATAATTTTGTCAACAATATTCAGGATCCCGCGCCTCCGGGGAATGCGGGTAAGGAGTTGACGTTTGTTCGTTCGACCATGCGCCAAGCGCAACAATACGGCGACGTCATCAAAAGCGCTTACACCAAAGGCGCTAACTTGGCGACTTACCCCGCCAAAAATAATTTAGCCGCTCAGCTACAGTTAGTTGCTCGGTTGATCAAGGGCGGATTAAAAACGCGCGTTTACATGGTCAGCACCGCCGCCGACGGAAGTTACGACACGCATACCAACCAGGTTTTGGCAAGCGACCTTTCCACCGGTTATCATGCCGACCGTTTGACGCTGCTCTCCACCGCCATTGGCGCATTCCAAACGGATATAGAAAAACTGGGCGTTCAGGATCGCGTGTTGGGCATGACTTTTTCTGAATTTGGCCGCCGCATCCTATCCAACGCCAGTTTGGGAACCGACCACGGCGTCGGGGCTCCCCTCTTTGTTTTCGGCGCCAAACTCAAACCCGGCATGCTGGGCGTCAACCCGACTATCCCGACCGCTACGACCGTCAACGACAATGTGGCAATGCAATATGATTTCCGGTCGGTCTACGCTTCCATGCTCCGGGACTGGTTCTGCGTGCCGGACGGTCAGCTGAACGCGGTTTTACTGAACAATTTCCAGTCTCTGCCGATCGTCAATTCGCAAAATTGCGTTTCCACGGATACGCACGATCTGAACGTCGCTGCCGGTCAGAACCTGATCAGCGCCTACCCAAATCCGTTCACTTTTAGCGTAACCATTGATTTTGAAACCCAGGGCGGCCACACGATGATCCAGGTCTTCGATACGGAAGGTCATTTACTGGCAGTCCCGGTCGAGGGGGAATATACGGCAGGCAAATATAAAGTTTCTTATAATGGCGGCCATCTTCCAACCGGATTGTATTATATTCGGTTACAGAACGGCGCTATTCAGCAGGTCAAATCGCTGATTAAAGTGGATTAGGAAGGAAATATTCATGATTAATTAGAAATGGCGACGGGGTAAACAGTTAGTTTACTCCGTTTTTTTATTTCTTAAACCGCCAAACCAGACCAGATAAATAAATACGGGCTGAAAAAATACTCGAACGATGTTGAGCGTCGAAGGATGCTTCATAGCCATCCAAATATTCGCCGGGTAAACGGCAATGAGTAAAGCGATCAGACCCCAGGCGGCAAAACGGCGCGTTAAAGGAATGAGCTGACCCACGCCCCCTAATATTTCGAAAACGCCGGCGGTATAATTCAGGACTTCTTTATAAGGCCATCCTTCCATAATTTTAATAAAGGCTTCAGGTTTGGCAAAATGCAATACTCCGGCAATGCAAAACAGAACCGAGGTCCCAATCCTGATCTTGACTTCGGGACCAGCAAGCGCATCTTTAAAAGCAAAGAAGGAAAGGCCCCATAACAGGAAATATATTATAGCGACCCCGTATAAGAATTCCATAGCTTTTTTGGGCAATATACGGGGAAAGTGCGCTGAACGATTATTTTTTGTAAAAAAAGTCGCGCTCCATCTTATAACCTCTATTTTTTCGTTAAACATCTTTTAGCGCCTACTGTTAACAAAAAGAACATGTTAACTTTGCGCGCTTTTTTAGATACAGGCCGAAGCTAAAGAGGCGCGACCGCCATAAATTACTCCTCACACGACTACAATTTTTTATATGCAGGCAGATATCGAAACGCTAAACCGGCAGATCTATACCGAAAGCGATTTTGTGGAAAGGCTAAATGCGGAAACAAGCAAAGTGATCGTCGGGCAACATCAAATGATCGAGCGCCTGATGATCGGCTTGCTGACCCGCGGACATATTCTTCTGGAAGGATTACCCGGACTCGCCAAAACCCTCGCCATTAAAACCCTCGCTTCGGCGGTGCATGCTCAATTCAGCCGCATACAGTTTACGCCTGATCTGCTGCCCGCCGATATCATCGGCACCATGATTTACAACCCCGCTAAAAGCGAATTTACGGTGCGAAAAGGTCCTGTTTTCGCTAATTTCGTCCTGGCGGATGAAATCAACCGAGCCCCCGCTAAAGTGCAAAGCGCGCTGCTGGAAGCCATGCAGGAACGGACGGTGACCATTGGCGGAGAAACATACTACCTCGAAGAACCTTTTTTAGTTTTGGCTACTCAAAACCCCATCGAGCAGGAAGGCACTTATCCGCTTCCGGAGGCGCAGGTCGACCGTTTTATGCTGAAAGTAAAAATTGGCTATCCCAGCAAAGAGGAAGAACGCCAGATCATTCGCCGCAACCTGTCCGGCGACCAAGTAAAAACATTGCCGGTAGTTACAACGGAAGAAATTCTGCGCGCGCGCCAGGTGGTCGGCATGGTCTATATGGACGAAAAAATCGAACAGTATATCCTGGATATTGTCTTCGCTACCCGCCAGCCGCAACAGTACGGGCTGGCGAAATTGCAAAACCTGCTCCAATATGGAGGCTCCCCCCGCGCCAGTATTAACCTGGCGCTGGCCGCTAAAGCGCTGGCTTTCCTGAACCGGCGCGGTTATGTGATCCCGGAAGACGTCCGCGACGTCTGCCCGGACGTGTTGCGCCACCGGATCGGCCTGACCTACGAAGCGGAGGCAGAGAACGTGACGTCAGAGGAAATCATCAGCCAGATATTGAAAAAAGTGGAAGTACCTTAAAATTTAAAGATGAATGATAAGTTATGAATGATGAATGGCTTGCATAATGTTGACCTACATTTACTAATTCTTTTATAGAAGAACATATTTATCATTGTCAAAACGAAAATAATGGAACACAAGGATTACATTAAACATTATGCCGGATCAGTCGAGGACCTGACGGAAGAATTGGGGAATCTACGATATGATACGCTCGCCAATTTTCTGGAAATGCTGGCCGCTAAGTTGGAAAGGGATTCCGCTAAAAATATAGCGAAAGATCGGTTGAAGTTGGCAGAACACCTGAAAGACGCCCATCAGTGTATAAAAGAGGCGTCTTGGAATATCGCCAAAGCTTGGGTGGTTGCAGAGCCTTATGAAGTATAAACGCGCTTATTATAGCCTGTATTCATTGTCCGGTTCGGGCGGTTCGGGTTTTGTCGGAAATAATTCGGCCAGGTCTAGCGTAAAATCCAGGAAAACAAGGGAGGGCATGGGGTCGGGACTAACAAAGATATCCGGATTTCCAAAACTACCTTCTTTTTCAATATAGAAGCGGTAGACTGTTTCCACGTTCGGATCGACAATCCAGTAGTCGCGTACGCCGGATTCAGCATATAATGCTCTCTTTATTTTCATCTCGCGGGAGGAATTGCCGGGTGAGAGGATTTCAACAACCAAATCAGGGGCGCCTAAACACCCTTTGTCGTCTAATTTTTCTAAATCGCAAATAACGCATAGATCCGGTTGGACGACCGTATAAATTTCTTTATCCTTGCTGAGCGATTTTTTGCGGTCAAATAGACGGACGTCGAAAGGAGCAGCGTAATACTCGCAAGAGTGATTTCTAAAAAAATTAAAAAAAGTACCGCTGAGATATGAAGAAATTTTCTGGTGCATCCGGCTGGGCGCGGCTAATTTAAAAACCTTCCCTTTGATAATTTCCAACGCCTGCTCAAATTTCCAACTTAAATAGTCGGCATACGAATAAGTACCGTTGGGATCTAATTGTGACAAGCGGGTAATCGGGGCCATAATTTAAATTTCAGACAAAAATAAGTATTTTTAGCCTTTAACTCAGAGAAAAAACGCTTAACGCGTACAACTATTAAACATGGCTGCTCCAATAAAAACGCTTGCTCTACTATTCTTTTTAGCCGCTACGGCGGCGGCCGCTCAGACGGGAAACGCCCCGCAGCGATATATAGAGGTAACCGGCTCGGCGGACGCTTTGCTGGCTCCAACCGTTTATTATTATTCGGTTACGCTACTTATACCGGAACGGGAAGAGGATTACAGCCAAACGGATAAAAAATCGACGGTAGCGGACGTCGAAGCCGTCAAACAAAAAATCGCGGCGCTCTTGAAACAACTTAATGAAATAATAAGAGAACAGGGCGTGACCGAAGAAGCTTACATACACGCCAAATATGATATTAAACTAAGGGACGAGTCGGACGTGATTTTATTGAAGATCAAAGACGCCAAACAACTGGCGTCGCTGGCGGCAAAGCTGGGCGAGTCTAAAATTTGCATCGCCGAAGTAGTCGGCGTTTACAATCCTGCCATTGAAGAATTAAAAGTGACCTTGCGCGCGACCGCTTTCAAAAACGCTAAAGAGAAAGCGTTGAAAATAGCGGCGTTGAGCGGCGATAAGTTAGGACCTGTACTGTTTATTAAAGACCGCGAAACGCATGCTGGCGACGATACCGCGCAGGCGGAGACGGGCGGTTTTGCTAACGGCTCCAAACGTTATGACGTATCGGACATTGGTTTTTACAGCGTCAATCCAAAATTGGAAGAATCGATCAATAAAATGATCAGCGTCAGGCAAACGTTGGCGGCGCGTTTTGTTATAGAATAACTGGTTTTTTTGCTCGCGGAAGCTTGATTTTCCTATCTTTACCCTGTCCCGTTATTTTATAAAATCTCCCCGTTAATGAAAATAGCCCTTTTAGACGGTTTTGCCCTTAACCCGGGCGATCTAAGCTGGGAAACGCTGGCCGGATTGGGCGACTTCTGCGCGTATGATTGGACCGCATCCGATCAGCTCGTTGAAAGAGCGGCGGGAGCGGACGTCCTGATCGTCAATAAAACGCCCCTTGGCGAAAAGGAACTGGCGCTTTTGCCAGACCTCCGTCTGATTGTCGTCACCGCTACCGGCTATAACAATATTGATATGGCGTCGGTCGCGCGGCGCGGAATCACCGTTTGTAACGCGCCCGATTATAGTTCGTCTTCCGTCGCGCAACATACGTTTGCGCTGATTTTCGCCCTTACTCATTCTATTCCGGCTTACGCCGGATCTGTAGCGCGCGGGGATTGGTCGCGATCCGGCAAATGGACGTACCGAATAACGCCGCTCCATGACTTGGCCGGAAAAACCCTGGGCGTGGTCGGATACGGTTCCATTGCCAAAAAAGTAATCAATATAGCCCGAAGTTTTGAGATGCGCGTCCTGTTTCACCGCAAAAACTCCGCGCCCGCGCTGCGCGACGATATTCGTCAGGCGGATTTAAAAACACTGTTGGAGGAAAGCGACGTTGTTTCCCTGCATTGCCCGCTCACGGAAGAAACAAAAGAAATGATTAACCGGGAATCCCTATCTTTGATGCAACCTTCGGCCATACTGATCAACACGGCGCGCGGCGGCCTGATTCGGGAGGCGGATCTTGCCCGCTCGCTCAACGAGGGAAAAATAGCCGGCGCGGGCCTGGACGTATTGACGTCCGAGCCGCCTCTACCGACGAATCCGTTGATTGGCGCGAAGAATTGCCTGATCACGCCCCATATTGCCTGGACAACCAAAGAAGCGCGGGAACGGCTGATGGCGCAGACAGTTGAAAACGTCCGCGCTTTTTTGGCGGGCGCTCCGGTGAACGTCGTTTCAAAATAATAGAACGCAAGCGTTAAAAGCTATGAAAAACGAACCATTTTAATTAGCCGGATATGAAGAAAACTCCCTTTTATCTTTATCTGTTGATCGGCGGTTTGCCGGCCTCCGTCGCGCAAAATATGGAATCCGCGCGGTATATAGAAGTGACCGGGAAAGCCGACACTTCGCTTCAGCCAACAATTTATTATTACGTGATCGAGTCGGTCGTTCCGGAAGACCCTTTTACAGATTACGCGTCCATGTCAAAGGGAGATCGTTATACGGTCATTCAAAAACATAAAGAACGATTGCAGGAAATTACCCGGCAAATAAAAACGCTACTCGCTCAGGAAGGCGTCGCCGAAAATGATTATTTGAAAAAAAAATTTGACCTCGAAGAGGCGGAACCCAATCGCCTGCAGTTCAAAATAACCGACGTTGGCAAACTGGACCGAATCATTGAAAAATTGCGCGCCCCTAAATTTTGCACAGGACAGGTATACGCCGTTTATAGCGCTTTTGAAGAGGAAGCGCGCAAAGACCTGAAGCTTAAAGCGCTGCGCAAGGCGCGCGCGGAGGCGATAAAATTATTAGCGGAAGCTGGCGCCAGGCCGGGGCTTCTGCTGCAAATGACCGATAAAATGGAAACGGGTATTGAGCCGCCAGACAATTCCGCCAACTACGACAGCGGCGAATATACGTTTAACCGCAAAGTATTTAGCGCCGCCACATTTATTACCGTCCATGACGCTCGTTTTGAAAGCGTTCTGAATAAAACGGTCTATTTGTCGCAAACGGTAACGGCAAGGTTTCTGATTGAATAAATAACTCGTCCCTTATAACTCATTACTTTCCATAATTTATGTTCGATACGCTGGTTTCTATTGCGCTTATTTTGATCGCTTTTCTCGCCGGGATGTGGGCGTCCGGCAGAAATTGGTTTGGGTTGGCCCCCGCCGCTAAGCCGGTTGTCGCCGAGCGCTCTACCCTATTGCTCGAACGCATCCGGAATGTCTGTAAACTCGTCACCGTCGAAGGCTATATCAGCGAAATCTATGATTATAAACATTATAAATGGTATAATAACCCGCTGTTTAGTAAAAAAGCGCTGATCCGCGTCCGCGCAAAAGTGTTGGTCGGTTATGATCTCGCGAAAATGAATATCCAGATGCAGCCCGAAACCAAAACAGTGTTGATTACTCATTTTCCGCAACCGTACATTATCTCGATCGAAGACGAAATGGATTATTACGACGTCAATAATGGCGTCTTTAACGTTTTTATGCCGGAAGATTACAACGACCTCAATCAACGCGCCAAAGAATTT
>JBBRMZ010000121.1:0-15293 GCA_038230555.1 Chitinophagales bacterium | reverse complement strand
TTGATGGATTGTTTTTTTATCCCTATTCCTTCGACCTTCTCCCAAACCGAATATATTCTTGGGGGGGCGGTCATACCTGACTCATACCTGACTCATACCTGACTCAGACATGACTCAGGTATGAATCAGACACGGCTTATGTATGCCTTATGCGTGCCTTATATGCGACTCAGGGGTTGACGAAGAACGGAGGGTTATTAAGGATGAACAGACGTCCGGGTCGGGATATAGGGGATAAAAGGGGTTATGCTCCCGATGCATCCATTTCTGATTTTCGGGTCTATCGTCCCGGCGCCCTTTTTGGAGTTTTTCAACCCAGTATTTGCATTGATAGTTTAAATCATTTAATTTACGGCGTGATCCATCTATAAATAAGCGGTTACAGGCTGAAAGAAACGCTTAAAAATCCCGCGCGGAGGGCCTGGGGGAAATATCCGGTTTGATTGTAGACATTGGCGCCTTCGGAGCGGGTATAATAGTTGTCGGCCCGATAGTCGGAGGCAGAAATGTAACGATATGTCCAAGCGTTGGTTGAAAATCTCCGGTCAAAGAGATTGCTTATTAGCAGTTTAACACTGACGTCTTTGAATCCCCATTTATTAATTTTTTTTATGGACCATATAACTTTGACGTCGGTCTGATCGTACGCGGGGAGAGAAGTATTTTCATTCCCGGCATTATCAATATATTGCCTGGAAACCCATTTATTGGATAGGGCGGCGGTTAATGTTTGATTTTTATTTTTTATCAGATCGTAAGACGTCTCCAAAGCGGAGATCAGGGAAGGCGAGAATGCAATAGGGGTATTACCGCGGTAGAAAGTATCCTGGGAGCCTTTATCCCAATTGTCGACGTATTCGGTAAAGTTTTTGATTTGGTTGCGGCTGAGCGTTAGGTTTGCATTTAACCTGAACCGGCCGCTGATGCGGACTGCCGCTTCTAATTCCAAGCCCAGGCGATCACTAACAGGAATATTTGCATGGATGGGGGCGCCGACGTCGTTAATCTGGCCCGTTAAACCCAGTTGATCTTTATAACTCATATAGTAACCATTGGCGCCCAACTTCCAGGGGCCAGCCTGGTATTTGTAGCCGGCTTCGAGGTCGTAGAGGCGTTCGGACCGGGGTAGGGCGTTTTCGTTGGCCGCCACATAATCGTCGCGATTGGGTTCGCGGTTGGCAACGGCAAAGGAAAGGTAGTATAGATTTTGAGGATCAGGCGTATAGGAAAGGCCTAACTTAGGATTAAAAAAATTAAAAGGGACTTTGAAATTCAGATTCCTGCCGCCGTCGACCGTGCCAGACAAAGCATAGGACGCGCGGCGATACTGAAGATCCATGAAAAGATTTAGCACCGGACTTGCCTGAAAAGTGGTTTTTGCATAAACGTTAAAATCGTTCTTATGGTTATTGTCTGAATAATAGGGTTGCGTACCGGGAGGAATATTTGTTACGCCCGCTCCCGGGTTTATTAGTTGAGTAACTTCTCCAAAATGACGGGATATATAATTATTCCAGGCGCCTCCTGCGACGCTTTCAAAACGGGCGTCTTTATAGGAAAGCGAATAGACAGCGCCGTAGAAGTCGCTGTTGAGCCAAAGGCGGCGGACCAGGTCGGAAGTATCGGTCGGGGCGCCCAAATTGTAAGGCGCGAGGGATTGCGCGGCTTTGTATTCTTCGTAGTAACCGGCGCCTTTGGTATAATGGAGCGTGAGGACGCCGTTGAGGCGATCGCTAAACTGCCGGGCGGCCGCTATATGAACATGCGACTGGACATAATGATCAATCTGGTTTTTATAAGGCGCTCCCGGCTTTTCTGTCCCTAACGGATTGAAATTACGGAGAGAATCGACGCCAATATATTGGGCGGGAACTCCGCCCCAGGCCTGATAAGTAATTTCTTTCCCCGTGAAGGCATTCAGGCGGATTGAACTTTTATCGGTAAAATATAAGCCGGAAAAATAAGCGGAGGCGAGATCGGAACTGCCGCGCTGGATATAACCGTCAGAGTTTAATTTTGAAAGACGCGCTTCCAGAATCAGGCGATTAGCAAGTACGCCGGACCCGAAAGACAGCGTATTTTTTAAGGTATTAAAAGCGCCTGCGGTTCCGGAATAAGAGACGTACCTATCAGGGTGGAAGGCTTTGGTCGAAAGATTAATGGAGCCGCCGAAAGCGCCGGCGCCGTTCGTAGAAGTACCAACGCCCCGCTGTATCTGAATCTGGTCGACGGAAGCGACAAAATCGGGCAGATCGACCCAATAGACAATTTGCGTCTCCGCCTCGTTGATCGGGACGTCGTCAATGGTTACGTTGATCCGGGTCGCGTCGGTTCCCCGGATGCGGATACCGGTGTAGCCAAATCCCGTTCCGGCGTCGGAGGAGGCGACGACGGAAGGGGTCATTTGCAGCAGGTACGGGACGTCCTGGCCAAAGTCGTTTTGCCTAAGGGTTTGTTTATCGACGTTGGCGAACGCGAGGGGCATTTTTGAGGAAGCCAGGGACGCCGTAACCGTCAATTCTTTTAAAGCTATTTTTTTGACGGTATCTCTTTGCGCGGCGGCGAAGAAAGGAGCGGAAACGCAAAGAAAACAGAAGAGGACTAACTGGAGCCGGGTGGAAAATAAAACGGGAAAATGGATCATTGAAGAACAAATTATGACAATGAAATAGTCGCAGGCAACGGGGTTTCGCTTACGGATTATTTCTGGCTGTTACAAAAATAACAGCTACCTGGTTCCCTTCGCAGCATTACCTGCGCAGGTTCAACGGGTATGATCTCAGCCGAAACTTGGACAGACGCGACGAATAGCGTCTCTACATTTTCAGCACCCCAAAGAGAAGAAGACAAAGGTAGAAAAAAATCCGAACCGTCGGAAGATAATTTTCAGCAGCTATTACAAAAAAAGCGGCGCCAGGAAAACCTGGCGCCGCATACTGATATAGACAAATTTTTTCTTATAATGTTAAATATTAATTTTGAGTAAAGCCGTTAAACGTAACGCGCCTTTATGAACGAGTTTATTTGACGATATAGAATTGTTTAACGTTATCGCGTTTACCGGGAGACGTTATTCTTATCATATATAGGCCGCTATTTTGTTCGTTCAAATCAATTTGAACAGGCGCGGAAGTTGCGCTATCAATTTTTTGATAACCTGTAGGCTGACCTTGTTGATTGTACAAATAGATTGTCGCAGACTTGCCGGCATATTCGCTTAAATCCACCTGGATGAAATCGGAGGCAGGGTTAGGGAAAACAATCACTCCGGTTGTTTCGCCAACGACCACTTTTTTAATGTCCGAGTACGTAACCGTTCCATCCAGTTTAGACAATTTAACCCGGTAGAAATTTTCTCCTGCAACGGGTTGATTGTCGTAGGTATGGAATAAAACGGCGTCGTCGTTTTGCTGATAAGCATTGGTCAGTTCCAGGTCGTCAAACGCACCTTGTTCATTCAATTTTTGGATAGAGAAATAGTCGTTTCCGGTACCATTGTTAGCCGTCCACTCAATGCGCGCTTTTTTGTATTCAGGGTAAGCGGCAATAGACAGCGTTGAATGGGCAGACTGTAAATCAGTGACGTGATCGGACAAGCTACAATCAGGCGTCAGAGAGTTACCCGGGATTACGTTCCAACTTCCATTGCTTGGTTTTTTCCAACATACGGAAAAGAAATCGCTTCCGCCGTATTGCTGATGCGCCAATTCGCAGTAATATTTCTGACCCGTCGTTAACCAAATTCCTTTGGACGTCTGGCAGCTATATTTATTATATTCATGCCAGCCGGTATAACCTGAAACGCTACAAATTTTGTTGTTGTGCGATTTGTCGTTATCGGAGCTTAAATAGAAGTCCACATTGTCGTCGCCGCTCACGTTAAACTGGTACCAACCCGTTTCAGGCGCGGTAATCCATCCTTTGACATGGGAAGTATAGTTTTTGTTATAATGCAAGCCGGAAGGTATGAATTCCAGGGCGCTCAGATAAGCATGTTCGTTACAACTTGAAGAAGGCCATTTAACGGGGTAGTTCCAGTTGGACTGGTTCATCCAGCGTTCGCAATAAATATTGCCGGACGGGCAAGGGTTCACCGTAGGCGCAGGATTATTGAGTCTGAAATTGAAATCTCCCTGCACGCCGTTGCTCATCTTAAACCATCCGCTGGCGCCAAAAATTGATTTATCCTGTTCGTCGCCGCCCGTTCCAACCTGGAAAGGGTGCATGAAAGGCTCAATCGTCAACGGCGCGCTGTTACCAAATTGAATAGTACCTGTGAAGGAAGTATAGTAAAAGAAGTCGGCGGTATTCGTGATCGGAAAGCAAATTGTTTTCGGGCTGCCGGTTGCGGCAACGGTGGTATAACCGGTAAAATTAACATTAATGGTAAGGATCTGGCCGTTTGAACAACCGGCCGTTCCCGTCAATTTAGCGGTACCGTCGCAATTTTGGATAAATTTGAGCGATTTAGCCTGATAATACGGATTACTTTGAGGAATATATACCGCGTAAGCTGCATTATTTTTCTTACAATAGTCGTATGTGCTGCTAACGTCGTAAGTCATACATTTAGCCGTGTATGTATTGGTCAAAATAATCGTCGCATTCGTAGAACAGGTTCCATTGCTAATATAAACCGTATAAGTTCCGGCCGCTAAACCGCAATACTGAGATTGTTGAGCGTTGTGAGCGCCATTGTCGATGGAGCTAAACGACCCGGCAGGCAGGTTAGTAATGTTGATGCAACCGTTTGCAGCGCCATTTGTAGGATTGGTAGCCGTTAAAACGGGTTTCGGGTAATTAATGCATGGATTGTCCGTGCACGGTATCGTGGCGCTTCCGTCGCAGATAAAAGCGACGTCAGAGGTGTTACCATCCACATAATCTGAAAACAAGATTCCGCCCGTTGGCTGAGATACGACCGTCCAGGAGAACCATCCGCTGGCGCTTAATTTTGAAATATCGGGGGCAAACTGATCGCCGCCCATACCCACCTGAAGCGCTTTGTGATGAAGATTCAGAGAAAGTTTTCCGCCTTCCAGACTTCCATGACCGGTTAAAGTCGCCGCTCCCCATGTATAATAATACCAGCCGGAAGTAGAGACGCCCAGTCTGTTTTCAGGACTTGCTATTACGGGCGCAGGTAAAGTAGTAGGATCCCAGGTTCTACCGGTAAATTGGATCGAAACGTCGAAAGACCGGTTCAGATCGCTGTACTGTTGAATAGTACCCGTTAAAAGCGCCGTTCCGTCGGTGTTCTCTGTAAAAGTCGCGCCGGATTTGAAAAACCATCCGTCGTTGCCGCCTACGGCAATATTGGAGTATAAATTTTGCATAACGAAAGCCTGGTCGTCATACAGCGTGGATACGTCGGGGGGATAGGGCATGCTAAATGCCGGCGTATTATTGCCGGAAAGCGCGTTGCCAACATTGCGCACTATTTTTTGGCATTGGGTATTCACCGGGTTTCCCAGCTTACCAATAGCGCCTGCGTGTTGAACGCTAAAAAGAACGAATGCCAAGAAAAATAGCGTTCCCGTTGTACGGTTTAATTTTGTAAGTAGTCTAAGCATCATAGTAAATCTGATAGTTAATGTAATTAAAAAAATAATATTCTTCTTATTAAATATTAAATTTACCGTCCTTTTATGCTTAAATCAAAGTATAAAGGGCGCTAAAAGGGCTTGATGGCGATAATTACAATTTATAAGTTAGTATAGAAATTACCAGTTAGCATTATGTTATTTATACCATTTTTTGATTTTTAGCGCGTTATTTACCTTTTTTTGACGGGTATGAAACTGTTTTTGGAATTAACAAGGATTATATGTTATGAAATTATTATTTAATCATTATTTTATTGTTATTAAATGATTATCAAAACATTAAATTGATTGGAGGGCCAAGCCGGGTGAACATAGCGTATAACCTGATTATCGGCGGCGCTACCAACGGAACAAAATCGGCGAACGATGGCGGGATCACGCCGGAGTGTATGATAGCTATGTATCTTAAGCGCCGCCAACCAGATTGTGCCGACCGCCGTTAAGGAAGAATGTTAAATGGGTTAAAACTAAAATATTTTCCGCAGGGTCAAATCCAAATATACCGCCGCCTCGTTAATGTTAAAGGTTCCTTCAACCTTTACTCAAAAACCCTCTTTAGCGCTCTCCAAAAATTGAAGGCGGTTATATCAGGCGGACCATTTGAAAAGCCGCCGCCGCAACTATTTTTCTTATTTACTTCATCTCTCTATAAAATTCAAAAATTATGACCAAGAAAGTTGCTTTATTGGTACGGCTGGAAGCCAAGCCCGGCAAAGAAAAAGAAGTGGCAGATTTTCTACGCAGCGGTTTACCGCTCGTAGAAGCCGAAGCCGATACCGTCACCTGGTATGGCGTTCAATTCGGACCTTCTTCGTTTGGAATTTTCGATACCTTTCCGGACGACGAGGGGCGCAAAGCGCATCTCGGCGGTAAAGTCGCTGAAGCGTTGATGGCAAACGCGCCCCATTTGCTATCCAAAGATCCGGAAATCCTATTTACAGACATATTGGCCGTCAAAAGCGAAGCGGTACACGCTCATTCCTGAATGCAAGTTTCGGTTAGGCAGGAATGGTTCAAATCTGCAATGTTTGCCAATTCTTAAAAACCGATCGACGCCGCGCTTGGGTCATTTTTATAACGTCTTCAACGGTCGCGCGATTTTTTACCTTTAGCATTAACAAATTTCAGCGACCATGCAGGAAATTTCTTTAGTCAGGAATATTTTTAGAACGCTTGAATATGAATTTCCCGCGGATATGGACCGTATTCGCGGGATTTATCTTTCTTTAGGTCTATTAAACAACGTGCAGCCCAATTTAATGCAAAACGCTTTCCAGATTGATTTAATTCAGGTTGGGGTTGGCTTTCCGATGATCGGCGAGGAATTGTTCAAGGCCGGAGTCGGTCAGGGGATGTTTTAATAACCCGAGAATTGAACTGAGTGGGCAGGTGGCCACATCGGCGCCATTTTCTGCGGCCTGGACGATGTGCAGGGGATAGCGAATGGAAGCGGCTAATATTTGGGCGTCGTAACCCTGTATGGTATAAATTTCTGACATTTGTTTGATGAGGCCGATTCCATCCCATGAAATATCATCGATCCGGCCTACGAAGGCGGAAACATAAGTGGCGCCCGCTTTTGCCGCCAGAATGGCTTGTCCGGCAGAAAAAACGAGGGTGCAATTGGTGGCTATTTCATTGGCGGTAAACCAACTGATCGCTTTTATGCCGTCTTTGATCATGGGCACTTTCACGACAATATTTTCAGCAATATCGGCCAGTCTTTTTCCCTCTTCAATCATTCCTTTATAATCTGTAGCGATTACTTCGGCGCTAATATCTCCCTGCGGGGCGAGGTCGCAAATGGCCTTATAATGACGCATGATATTGTTAACGCCGGTAATTCCTTCTTTCGCCATGAGCGAAGGATTGGTAGTCACGCCGTCGAGGACGCCTAGATCAAGCGCTTCACGGATCTGATCTAAATTGGCGGTATCGATAAAAAAACGCATGGAGATTTATTTAGGCGAGCAGACAAAATAAAAAAAGCGCCATACGCACCGCTACGCAATCCTACCCTTGCTGTATTTCTACCCTGGGGGATTTGGAAGGAGCTGGTCGCATGACGCAGGTGCAAAGGTAATTTTTATTTAATAAACTGCAAGAATTTTTCAAGTATTTGATTCTTGCCGCTGCGAATAGTATTCCAGAACTTAAAAAAAATACATTAGTCGATAAATCAGGCTTATTGGTAAATAAAGTTTTAAAATTTGAGCGGGCTTTTTTATGTTTGCATAGATTTATAACGGATAGCGAGGGGATAAAAGGTCTAACATTCCTTTGAGTAAAGCATTATCGGGATAGAGAGTTGTGCAATTTAAAATTATCATGGAACTGTCGTAAATTTGTCCTTTCAAATCTTCACATTTTAATTACTTACTTCAATTACAATCATCAAATTAAAAAAATGAAAAAAATGTTCTTCGCTTTAAGCGTTGCGCTGGTTGGGTTATCCGCTTCGCAATCTCTAAATGCGCAAACTGTCGACGAAGTTTTGGCTAAATATTATAAAGCCATCGGGGGCGTGGACGCCTGGAAGAAAGCCGAGTCCATGAAAATGAGCGGCAACCTCGTTTTGGTAGCTCAGGGGGGGATGACTATTCCGATGACCGGATGGCAGGCGCGCCCGAATATGAAACGCGAAGAAGGAGAATTTAACGGAACTAAATTTATCGAGGCTTACGACGGAACGACTGCCTGGAGGATCAATCCGTTTGCCGGCGCGGCGACGGCGACTAAAAAGAACGAAGAGGAGACCAAAGAGGCGGCCAAAGATATGTTTGAGGACGACCTGATTGACTACGCCGCTAAAGGGCATAAGGTAGAACTTCAGGGAACGGAAGAAATCGACGGCGTTAAAGCGATTAAATTGAAACTGACCCGCAAAAGCGGCGACGAAAGAATCTACTTTTTGGATCCTGAGTCGTATTTACCTATTATGATGCGTTCTTTTGTAACCACCGGTCCGGCCAAAGGCGAACCTTCGGAAGCGTATATGAGCGATTATAAAAACGTGGAAGGGATGATGACGCCAGCCACTACGGAAATAAAAATGAAAGGTCAAAGTCAGATCATTTATAAAATAGACAAGATTGAGGTGAATCCGAAACTGGATAAAGATTTATTCTCGTTTCCGGCTAAATGATTAAGCGATCAGCTTTCAGCCGTCAGTTAATTTTTAGGTTAGACATTTTTCGTGTCGGCTGTTTATAAAAGTCAGTTGGTCGGTTTTTTGAAATCCAAACGATGGGTACAAAAAATCGACCATTTTTATATGGGGCGGTTAACCTTCGTTCAACCCTTTTACTTTTTGATTACATCTTAAACCATCTTATTACATGGTCCATTCCATTAAAATAATTCCTATTTTATCCTTATGCGCTTTGCAGCTTTTCGCTCAAAGCGAGTCAAGGATGCAGCCCGAAGCGCGCCAGGTTGCTTTTGGCGGTTTACGCGCCCGGAGTATCGGGCCGGCGGTGATGAGCGGGCGGGTGAGCGACGTGGTTGGCGTCGATAGTAAGCCTGAAATTTTTTACGTAGGGGCGGCCAACGGGGGCGTATGGAAAACCGTCAGCGGCGGCGCGTCTTTCAGGCCCATATTTGACGATTTTCCACAGTCGATCGGTAAACTGGCCATTGACCAAAAACATCCGGATACGGTGTGGGCGGGAACGGGCGAGCCGTGGGTGCGCAACAGCGTTTCGGTCGGAACGGGTATTTATGTGACTAAAAACGGCGGCAATAGCTGGGATTTTAAAGGTCTACCCAATTCTGAACATATAGCGAATATCGCTATCGACCCGAATACGCCTACAACCATTTATGTGGCGGTACAGGGCCATCTTTGGGACGCGAACGAAGACCGGGGCGTCTATAAATCCACGGATTTTGGAACTACCTGGCAAAAAATACTCTACGTAGACGCCAATACAGGCGCCGCCGACCTGGCGATGGACCCGACTAATTCTAATATTTTATATGCAGCCATGTGGGAACACCGGCGGTCGCCCGACTTTTTTAGTTCCGGCGGCACAGGAAGCGGACTGTATAAAACGACCGACGGAGGAGCGCACTGGAATAAAATACAGAACGGTTTCCCGGAGGGCATGCTGGGGCGAATCGGTATCGGAGTCGCGCCTTCCAATCCTAAAACGATTTACATCAGCGTCGAAGCGGAGAAAAAAGCCGACAAGGGTATTTATAAATCTTTAGACGCCGGGGCAAGCTGGAAAAAAATGAACGGCGATTTTAACGCTACGGTAAGACCGTTTTATTTTTCGCGCCTAGTTGTAGACCCAACCGACGAGAAAAAAGTAATCAAAGGGGGTTTACAGGGAATTATCAGCGAGGACGGCGGAAACACGTTCCGGCAGATTAATGGCGTTCATTCGGATATGCATGCGTTCTGGTTTAATCCGCAGAATCCAAAAAATATTATCCTGGGCTGCGACGGCGGCGCGTATTACTCTCTGGATTATGGCCAGTCTTTTTTTCATCTAATGAATTTGCCGCTTTCGCAATTATATATGGTTAGCGTGGACGACGAAGATCCGTATAATATTTACGGCGGCCTACAGGATAATAATTCTTGGTACGGCCCTTCGACCAGCGCTACAGGAGTAAAAAACCAGGACTGGCAGGCAACCAGCGGAGGCGACGGATTTTACGCTTTTCGCCATCCGACCGATAAAAATATTGTTTACTCGGAATCGCAGGAAGGAGAAATTACGCGATACAATAAACAGGACGGCACGCAAAAGAATATCAAGCCCATTTCGGCGCCCGGCGAACCGGATCTGCGGTTCAACTGGAATACGCCCATCGCCGTTAGTCCGAATAATCCCGAGCGGATGTATCTCGGAAGCCAATACTTATTTAAAACTGAAAATCGCGGCGACAGCTGGACAAAAATATCGCCCGACCTGACGACTAACGACCCCAAACGGCAAAACAAAAAATCCGGGGGGCTTTCGCCCGACTGGTCTGGCGCGGAAACCAATACGACCATCGTCACGATGGCTGAATCGCCCAAAGACGAAAACGTGATCTGGGCCGGCACGGACGACGGTTTTGTGCAGGTGACGACCGACGGCGGAAAAAAATGGAGCAACGTCACCGGCAATATTCCCAACCTGCCGAAAGGATTATGGGTTAGTTTTGTAGAACCCGGCCATTTTGATAAAAGCGTTTGTTATGTCACCGTCGACGGACACCGGAGCGGGGATAAAAAAGCATACGCATATAAAACCACGGATTTAGGGAAAACCTGGAAATCGATGACGACCGCCGACGTCGACGCTTACGCGGCCTGTATCCGCGAGGACATTAAAAATCCGGATCTGTTATTCTTAGGGACCGAATTTGGTTTGTTCATTAGTATTGACGCGGGGGTTAGCTGGAAAAGATATACCAATAATTTGCCAAAAACAGAGATCGCTCAAATGGTGATCCACCCGCGCGAGGACGCGTTAGTGATGGCTACGCACGGTCGCGGGATCTATATTATCGACGATATTTCTCCTTTACGACAGCTTACGAAAGAAGCGATGGAGAAAGACTTTTTCTTTTTTGACAATAAGCCTTTCGTTAAGAAACTCGAAACGGGTAGTACCAGTTTTGGCGGCGCAGGCAATTTTGACGGCGAGCCGGCAGACCGGTCGAACGTTAAAATCTATTATTATCAAAGAAAACGTCAAACCGTCGGCGATATGACCGCCCAAATCATTGACGGGCAGGGAAATGTAATCAAGGAAATCCCGACCAGTAAAAGCGTCGGCGTTAATTTATTGCTGCTTCCGGTCAACCTGCCGCAGCCTAAAACCGCTCCGACTACCAATCTGGAAGCCGTTACTTTTGGAACTCCTTCTTTGCCGGAAGGGACTTATACCGTTAAAATCAAGAAAGCGGACAAGGAATATACCACACAATTTAGTATAACTGCTCCAACAAACTTCCCCTACTCTGCCGAAGACCGGGCGATTCAATACCGCGAATCCATGAAAGGATACGACCAGACCGGACGTATGGCCTACGTTTTTTATATGCTGCAAAATATGCACCGGCAGGCTTCGGCGTTGAAAATTGAAGATCCTAAACTGGCTAAACAAGTTGCCGATTTTGCAAAAGAAACGGAGGCCTATAAAAAAACGCTGGCGTCGACCGACGGCGATTATTATATTGCCGACGAGAAATTTCTGCGGGAAGATATATCGCGGTTTTACGGAGGCGTGGTCGGATTTCCTGGAAGGCCGTCGGATACGCAGATACAATTGGGAAATTACCTGGAGAAAAAACTGGTCGCGGTTGAAGCGCGGTTCAACGAGTATGTGAAAAAGATGAACAATCTTAACGAGCTACTGGTTAAAGCGGGAAAGACGCCTTTGAAAATTAAAACGTTGAAGGAGTACATTAATGAGAAATGATGGAAGTCAAATTGTTAATGGTAAATTGTTAATGGTTAATGATTTTATTGCGAGGGCAGTATAAAAATTAAGGACGAAGGTTTTGGGAATTTGGAAAAAACGGCGGCGGGGTTAAAAATAAACCCGGCGCCGTTTTCGTTTGTTGAACGGAGCGTTGAAAATTCTTATAATAATATCTTCAGTTTCAACAGTAAACAATTAATTTTGCCGTTGTGATATGCATCCATTTTAATAAAAATACGTCTATGTTAAAGCGGTCGGCAGTCAGCTAAGTAGCATTTAGCTATTAGCCGTTAGCTATTAGCTTTCAATTCATTGACTATGAACAAATTATAAAAATTATAACCGCGTTTATTTTTATACAAGTAAGTAGGTGGCCAAAATTATTCGATATATATTTTTATCTTTGCGGCATGAGCCGAAAAAGAAGATTTTTAACCTTAACACCTGAACAGGAAGCGACAGTCGCGGCCGGTTATACGAGCGGGAAAAGTTCCGTTTACAGAAAGCGCTGCCAGGCTGTTTTATTAAGCCATCGCGGGAAATCCATCAAGGAACTATGCGATATTTTCGGCGTTTTGCCTAATTCGATTACCAACTGGTTAAACCGTTGGGAAAAAGAAGGCGTCCGGGGGCTGCAAACAGTTGCGGGCCAGGGTCGTCCCTGCAAAATAAAAGCGGACGACGCGCCGCTGATAGCCGCTATTAAAGCTAAAGTGGAGGCGACGCCTAAAAAACTGGACGCCGTGCTGGCGCAATTGGAGCGGGACGCGTCTTTAAGCATGAGCCGGCGCACCTTGAAACGCTTTTTAAAAAAAACGGTTACCGGTGGAAGCGTTTCAGACGTTATATAAGAAAGCAGCCGACGGCGGCCGATAAAAACGACAAGCTAAACCGTTTGCGCGTTTTGATGGATTTATGGTCTAAAAACGCCATTGATTTGCGTTTTGGCGATGAAAGCGGGTTTTCCTTGCAGCCGTCCGTTCCGTACGGCTGGCTGGAGATTGGAAAACAAACGAAGATTTCAACGCGTAAAGACCTGGTCATGAACGTGTTTGGCTTAATGTCTCCGGATAACGAGTTAACGGTTTATGAAACCGACAAAACGATCAACTCCGAATATATCATACAATGCCTGGATGATTTTGCCGACGACTGCCATAAAAAAGACCGTTTGTCGGTCGTGGTCTGGGACAACGCCAGCTGGCACACGTCAAGATTCATTCAGGCGCGCGTTTCCAAATGGGAGGCCAAAGGGTTGTATTTGTTTTATCTGCCCGTGGCTTCCCCGCATTTAAACAAAATAGAAACACTGTGGCGAAAGATTAAATACGAATGGCTAAATACGGTGGATTTTCTAAATCAATATTCCATGAAACAGGCGCTCGACAATATCTTCAAAAACTTTGGCGGCGAGTATGCCATACAGTTTTCTTTAAACTATTAAATATCGAATAATTTTGGCCACCTACTTACTTATCAATTGTTGTTTTAAATTTCTTTGAATTTGTCTGCTAATTCCAGTATTTATTCATTTTACCATTACCTCAATCAAATTTGCCCCATGTTGTTTTATACAAAAAAATCGCTTGTATCGGTTGCCTTTATTGTAAGCGCGATTTGTTTTAGCGCGTTCGCCGTATCGGCGCGCGACGCCGCCCCGCCGGTTGAAGGATATGAGATCAAAGTTCAGCTATCGGATTTTAAAAACGACACTCTGCTGCTGGGTTATTACCTGGCGGACAAGCAATATATTAAAGATACGTCGATCCGCGACAAATCGACCGGATTTTTTACTTTTAAGGGCGCGAAAACCCTGCCTTCGGGAATGTATATGCTCGTGTTGCCTCCTGAAAATCAGTTTTTACAATTGCTGATTTCAGATAAAGAACAACATTTTACGCTGATCGCGCACGACGCAGATATTACAAAAGGCTATAAACTGCAAAACGCGCCGGAAAACGAGCAGTTTTTTAAATACATTGATTTTATTGCCAACCAGTCAAAAGCGGCGAACCTGCTGAAAGCTGAACGTACAAAAGATACGACCAAAGCCCCGGCGATCAAAACGAAACTGGAAAACCTGGACGCAAGCGTGAAAAAATACCAGGAAGAAGTAATTCGCAACAACCCGGGAACAACGTTAGCGATGTTGCTCAAAGCCACTGTTGAAATTGAAGGGCCTAACTTTAATATTAAAAATGAGGATTCCCTGAAACTGGCGAATTATTATTATTATAAGGAACACTGGTTCGATAACCATGATTTGAAGAATCCGGCGATGTTGAGAACGCCGGTCCTATATGGCCGGCTGGATTATTATATTACTAAGCTGACGCCGCAACACCCGGATTCTGTGGGCGAATCCATCGTCCGCGTGTTGGAGATGATGAAGCCCGCTAAGGAGACTTTTCAATACTATTTTGTCCACTACCTGAATGAATATTCCAAAAATACCATCGTTGGATTTGACGCCGTGTATGTGAAACTGGCCAAAAAATATATCCCGACGGGCATCACCGACTCCTTTATTGATAAGGAACAACGGGAAAAAATCATGAAGGACGCCACCGCGCTGGAGCCTGTCCTGATTGGTAAAAAAGGAGCGAACCTGCGGATGTTCCGGCAGGATAGTTCCATCGTAAACCTCTACGACGTAAAATCAAAATATACGATCCTATATTTCTGGGCTCCGGATTGCAGTCATTGCAAGAAGTCTATCCCGCACCTCGTGGATTTTTATAAAAAATGGAAAACCAAGAACGTGGAAATATTCTGCGTCTGCAATCAGCCGATCGGGACGGTGAAAACCTGCTGGGAAGCGGTAAAAGAAAGGAATATGGGCGAATGGATCAACGTTGCGGATCCTTACGAACTTTCGCATTACAGAAGCGCTTACCGGGTGCTGACCACGCCAAAAATTTACGTGCTGGATCAGGATAAAACCATTATATCGAAAGATATTAGTTCTGAACAATTGGACGATCTGATGACCAGAATCGTGGAAGAAGACGCTAAAAGCGCGGGGGGCGGGAAGTCAAAGTAAACAGCTATCAGCTATCAGCTATCAGCTATCAGCTATCAGCTATCAGCTATCAGCTAAAGACGAACTGAATCGTTTTAGGAAAGATACCTTTTGATATGGTTTCTAAAAAGAGCGGATAAATAGGAGGTTTTTCTATTTATCCGCTTTTATCTTCGGCTAATTTAAAGGGTTACGGTTGCGGCGCTTAAGCCCATTCCAGCACGCATTTGATTTCGTTGG
>JBBRMZ010000120.1:0-15391 GCA_038230555.1 Chitinophagales bacterium | reverse complement strand
CGAGCCATTCAAACCTAAGCAGCTCGTCCTCCCAATCCTCAATGAGAATTGCTTTTTCTTCGTTGCCATCCCAGGTAAAGGTGTAAATATTATCGGAAATATCTACCTCGTCGCAAAACCAGCGAACAAGACAGGCGGGAGTAGTTAAAAATTGATATACAATGGTAGGAGAGGCGCGGAAAATAAATTCTAATTTATACAAGGTTCTTTTAGAAGCCATATTAGTAAATTCAGATCATACCTTTCATAGGGGTATGGAGACAATAATTAAAAAAGGTAAAAGTAAAAAATTTCAGAACGATCCGTTGTTTATAGTATAAAAGCGGCCTGGTATACGCGAAATTTACGAAAGCGCGCGATCCATACAAAAACGGGATATATAAATGAATTAAACATTTTCTCAATAAAGCCGAAATAAAATATAAATTGAGGAGTTATCCAAATAAAAGATAAAATATTTTTAAAATTTACTTTAGCAAATTAGGATCTCAAAACTTTGTCGTTTTTATTTGGTTGTATAAGATAATATGTAATCGGCAAACCGATGAAAATATAATATTGACAAGCGGTATAAAATAGCTTATTTTTGCGTAAATTTTTGCCCCAGACGTACAATAAGAAAACAAATAACGCTTGACTTACAAAAAAGGATGTGAATGAGACAACTCAAGATTACTAAATCCATTACCAATAGAGAAAGCCAGTCGCTTGAAAAGTATCTGCAGGAAATTGGAAAAGTGGATTTACTGACCCCGGAAGAGGAGGTCGAGCTCGCCAAAAAAATTAAACAGGGAGATCAGATGGCTTTAGAGCGACTGACCAAAGCGAATCTCCGGTTTGTCGTTTCGGTCGCCAAACAGTATCAGAATCAGGGCCTTTCTTTGAGCGATTTGATCAATGAAGGAAATTTGGGTTTGATCAAAGCGGCGCAGCGTTTTGACGAAACGCGCGGATTCAAATTTATTTCTTACGCGGTCTGGTGGATCCGGCAGTCTATTCTACAGGCTTTGGCCGAGCAATCCCGGATCGTCCGGCTTCCTTTAAATAAAGTAGGCTCGTTGAACAAGATCAACAAAGCGTTTTCTGAATTGGAACAGGAATTTGAGCGGGAACCTTCGCCCGACGAATTGGCGCTAATCCTGGAAATTACGACAGAAGAAGTAGAAACCACGCTTGGCGTCGCGGCGCGTCACGTTTCTATGGACGCTCCGTTTGTAGAAGGCGAAGACAATTCACTTTTAGATGTTTTAGAAAATACGACCACGCCCGGGACGGACTCCGCGTTGGAATACCGCGAATCGCTCAGCCGGGAAGTGGAACGTTCTTTAAGCACGCTCACCGACCGTCAGAGCGACGTCATTAAATTATATTTCGGTATTGGGGTGGAGCATCCTATGAGCCTCGAAGATATTGGCGACAAATTTGGCCTGACCCGCGAGCGCGTCCGTCAGATTAAAGATAAAGCGATTAATAAACTGAGGAGCGCTTCAAAAAGTAAATTATTGAAAAATTACCTGGGAGCGTAATATCAGAATTAAAAAGAAATCAGAGCCGGATATTGCACAGCGACAATATCCGGCTTCGCTTTTTAATGACCTAAAAGAGCAGTATAATCGTCGAAACGGGCGTTTTCTTTTTTCATTTCCAATACGTCCATCAGTTCGGCCCCGTATTCGGCTTCTAGTTCTTTGGCGGTTTGTTCTGTTCTAATCTCAATTTTTCCCTGTTTCAGTTGGTCTTTCCGCCATTGATAAGTATTGATCATTTTCAAATAAACGTCCTTATGCGCGTCCGCATGATCAGAGCCCGGTACAATGGAACGCACCTCTTTGAATGCGGACGAATTCCGCGCCAGCATTATTCCTTCCGAAATAATAAAGTAGGCCGAATGGGGAACGTTACCATTATGTAGGAGCATACTGCCGTATAATTGCAATTGTATATCCTCCTGATTTTTTATCATGTTTTGCCGCGCGGATCTACCCGCCCATTTGAGGTCGACAATGCAAAGTTCGTTCTGTCTTTCCAATACTACATCGGCTTTTCCTTTTAGCGGAACGTCGGCAAAGGTTCCAGTTAAATCCATTTCAGTCGCTTTTACCGTCCATCCGTTTTCTTTAATAAAGAGGATGAGGCGCCAAAGCGAAGATTTTAGAGTTTGAATAAACTGAAGGCGTTCCGGTTCTTTCCCGTACATCATCAGCGGAGCGCCTTCCTGAACGACGAGCGAAAGGCAGTTTTTCTCAAGCCATGCCGAGGTCGCGTCTTGGGACCAGCTGTAAAAATTTTCTTTCAATGCGAGTTCAAACAGACGGTGCGCCAGATTTCCGGCGAGCGCATGGTCTGAAACTACATTTAATATCTGAGATCCGCCCAGTTTAGCCATTTTTTTGAAAACCCATTGATGCGGGTAATAAAAAAGCGATTCCAAACCGGTGGGCGTTTCATATTCGGTCGCCAGATCGAAATTTCTATTCTGTAAGTGTAAAAAGGGCGAAGACTCTGCAAAGATCTCGGTTTTTATATCTTCCGTTTCTGGCAAACGATATAATGAAGAGGCGAAGAGACGGTTATCTTCTCCGACGGAAGGTATTCCCATGGATAGTAAATCCAAATCTTTAAAACATGCTTTCAGATGACAATAAAGCGGATGTTCAATGACTGGCTTTCCGTTCACTTTTTCCGGCAACACCAATATAAGGCGGCGGCTCGTCTGTAGCGCCGGTTTATTGCGGTACCAGACTTTAAGCGCGTTCTCATGCTTTGGCAATAGCGGGAAAATACCGTTTTGTTCCAGCCACAAAAGTTCGTCGCCGTACCATTTTGAAAAATAATGCGCAGGAGCGACGTCAATAAAATTCCACCAGATCAGTTCTTCCGCCGGCTGGAGCAGGCAGGATTCGTTCCTGAAATAATGATACCGGTTGAGTTCTTCCGGATTTGTCTGGACGGGGCTGGGTTCGATGATAGAGTCGATCACGCTTTTTAATTCAAGCGGGGTAATGGCGTCCCGCTCCAAAGCAACGGTCTCAAAATATTCTTTTATTTTTCCGGCCTGTTCCGAAAGCGTCAGCAGCGACGGATATTTACCTTTCCGTCGCCGGTATTCTCCAACTGCCCATCCGCTCAGATATTCGAATAATTGGATCACTTCGCTTTTCGGCGCTTCTGTAAGATAATGGCTGCGTTCAAACCAAAATTCATATTGCGATCGGATCATTCGGTAATCAATCTTTTGATCGACCGCAGCCCGTTCTTTTAATTTTACAAAAAAAGATTCAATAGATTCGCGCCAATGGTCGCCGTCTATACCGGGTTTTTGCGACATGACGCGACCTATCTCTGCCGCCAGTTCATCGGAAAGCGGTTTAAATGCCAGCGCGGTAAATTGTAATATCTTAAAAGGATCTAACGGCGACCATAAGAAAGCCGTCGCTAATTTTAAAATCTGTAGCGCAGGCCTCGATAGAGAAGAAGATCCCACGCCAAAACAGGGGAGACCTTCCTGCGACATCGCGTCCTCCACTACCAAAGTATTATCCGCCAGGAAAAACGCGGGGCGGCAATGGCGGTTTTTTTGCAGAAACTGAGCGATCCAGATAGCCGCGTCCGTTTCTCTTTTTGCTTTCAATATCAACAGGCTTCCGTCGCCTTTAGGCGCGAACGGCGCTGTTTTTTGAGTAGGTGGGGAAAGCAGGAAATTTTTAAATAAGCTTAAATCTGATTCGCCTTCGGCGGCTCCGGAAAATTTAAAGGCTTCGACCGGTCGTCCCGAAGATTGGGATAAACGGTTCAAAATATTTTTGAAAACGGCGGGTAGTAAATCAAAAGGCTCTATGATCTGGATCGACTCCATCGGCGTCTTTTTATGAATCAGCCCTTCGGTTGCGGTAACGAGCCTTTCCGCCAGACCTTTCTCGCGATCGTCGTAAAATTTTTCTATGCCGGCCAGATGTTGAATTCGTTCAGGGCTATCGGCGGTTACGTATGCCCATTTTAATCCCGCGCCCATTAATTCATCCCGTAGCGCCAGCAGGTAAGCGGCGCAGCCAATAGGATCGGCTTCAAAAGACTGTTTAAAAAAAACGCCGGATTGGATTTCCAGAAGGCCTGCCGCTGCCTGACGGTAAAGTTCGATACGGATATGTTCGTTTTTTTCCTGCGGGCCTTCCAGCCCGAGACGCGCCTCCAGGAATTTAAGCAGCGCCAGCGGACCGGCATAAAGCGCGCCTGCTTCCGTTTGAGGTTTTGGAAAAACAACTCCGTCTAATTGCAAGCCAAAAATTAATTTCATAAATAGTTGTTAGCTAATAGCCGTTGGCCGATAGCTTATAATTTATGGATTTATGATCATACTGTAACTTCATTTATTTTTAAGCGAATACCTATCCGGTCGTCTACCCGCCCGCTACGAGGTATTTTTTATTTTATTTTAGACCAGTTAATATCTGAAACGGTCGTAAAAACGCTGTCTGGGACGGCAGTATAAACGCCGAGCGGGGCCAGCGAGCGGAATTCTCCGCGACTGGTAGAAAGCATGATATGGCCCAAGGCGCGATAATCCTGCCAAGGCGTGATCAACGCGGGCTTTTCATCCGTCTCCTTTTCAAAAAAAGCCCACTGCGTAATTAAATGACTGGAGGGATTGATCCAGACGAGATATTTATTTTGTGGCGCGGCGGCCTTCCCGTTAAAGGTCAGTTGCAAAACGTCGCAGAGCGCCCCAACCTGATTTTCTTTCTTTCCCAGATAACGGAGCGCGACCCCGGCGTCTTTGAGTTTAAACGGCATGACAAGCCAGTAAGCGTCGTTCAGGAAAATTTCTTTTCCTAATTGAAGATATTTTTTCAGCGAATCAGGCTGCGTCAAAAGCGCGCCGTCTTTTCTGACCGCTCCCGTCATATTGTTTAAATCCATGGCGACGCGTAAATCCCGGTCCATAAAATCAATGCGGGCCTTTGAATTTTGTTTATCCCAGATCAGGGCGCGTTTTCCGAGATACGTCCACCGGATGAAACGGGTCATATCCCACTGATTCCTTCCGCCCATCGCTTTCATGACGGAATCGGCCAAGGCTACGGCCGCCGGATCGGAATGCTGAAGATCAAATCCGGGCATAGGCGTATTCGGGACGTCCTTATAGGTAAACTTTTGGGAAGACGAACAGGCGAAGAAAAACAGGGCGCCAAGGAAGGTATAAAGCATTAGTTTTTGCACAATCTCATTTTATGGTAAAGATAAAAAGTTTTTTATTGAAATATTTTAAAGGCCCGAATATAAAGACGGTTAGCCTGCGTAAAAAATCTTTGGATCATTTATTTAAAAAAGTTAAAATATAAAAGAAAGCGCTTATTTTGCGACATATAACTGTTAAAAAACATAAGATGAAGGAATTTAGCCTGTACGCAAATTTTGTCGACATTGCAGGAAAAGGAATTTATCCTGCAAAAATAACCGTGGCAGAAGGTAAAATTAAAAAAATTGAACCTACTTCGGACGTCGTGGAACATTATATATTGCCAGGGTTTATCGACGCCCACATCCATATAGAAAGTTCCATGCTGATCCCTACCGAATTTGCGAGAGCGGCGGTGGTCTCCGGAACCGTAGCGACCGTGTCAGATCCGCACGAAATTGCGAACGTGCTGGGCAAGGCGGGCGTGGAGTATATGATCCAAAACGCGCGTAAATCGCCTTTAAAATTTAACTTTGGCGCGCCGTCCTGCGTTCCAGCCACGCAGTATGAAACGGCGGGAGCGACCATCACCGCAGACGATATAGACGAATTGCTAAGCAGACCCGACGTCAAATACTTATCTGAAATGATGAATTGGCCGGGCGTCATTTACGACGATCCGGAAGTGGAGCGAAAATTAGCCGTCGCCCGAAAACATAAAAAGCCCGTCGACGGCCACGCGCCCGGCCTTACCGGCGACATGGCGCTTGCTTATATTCATAAAGGAATTACTACCGATCACGAATGTTATACGCTGGAAGAAGCCCGTTTTAAACTGGATAATGGAATGAAAATCCTTATTCGGGAAGGCAGCGCCGCTAAAAATTTTGACGCGTTGATAGACTTGGTCGACGATTATTCCGACCGCCTGATGTTTTGCTCGGACGATAAGCACCCGGACGATCTAATGGAAGGGCATATCAATTTATTGGTGAAACGCGCCCTTGCTAAAGGAAAAGATTTGTTTAAAGTCCTGCAAATTGCCTGCGTCAACCCTGTATTCCATTATTCGCTCGACGTCGGCCTGCTGCGCGTCGGCGATCCCGCAGACTTTATCATCGTGGATAATTTTCATGATTTTAATATTCTCCAGACCTGGATCGATGGCGAAAAAGTCGCTCAAAAAGGCGAGAGCCTGATCTTCCCGGCCCCGGAAACCGAGGCGCCTAACCAATTTTACGTTAGCCGCAAAAAGATCCTCGACTATAGTTTCGCTACGAAAACACGCTTGGTCCATACGATCAAAGTGATGGATAAAGAATTGATCACCGGAAGCGCTGTCGAGCGGATTATTCTGACTAAAGGTTCCAAAGGGCATTCAAACCTGGCGATTGACGTTTTGAAACTGGTCGTAGTGAACCGGTATAAAGAGGCGCCGGTCGCTATCGGTTTTATAGAGGGTTTCGGACTTACACGCGGCGCGCTCGCCTCCTCGGTCGCCCACGATTCGCATAATATTATTGCCGTCGGCGCCACTGACAGCGCTATCTGGAAAGCGGTCGGCGCGGTCATGGATCATAAAGGAGGTCTCTGCGCAACCGATCTTACCGGACTTATCCTGTTGCCGCTTCCGGTAGCCGGGCTGATGAGCCTTGAAAGCGCTGAAAAAGTAGCGGCTCAATATCAGGCGGTCGACCGGTTCGCTAAAAAAATGGGCTGTACCCTGACGTCTCCATTTATGTCCCTATCCTTTATGGCGCTACTGGTCATTCCTTCACTCAAATTAAGCGACCGGGGCCTTTTTGACGCCGAACGGTTTCAATTCATCGACCTGAACGCGTAAGATTCTTCCCGGGCAAAAAACTCCGGAAATGAAGCGGAATAGCGCGGCGCGCTATTTAACGGGTACTAATTTTAAACAGACCGGCATATCGACGTCCATTTTGACGCCCGTATCTTGTAATAAACCGTCGCTTTTTATACTGAAAATCATCACATTATTGCTGTCGCGGTTGGCGACCAGCAAAAACTTACCGCCCGGGTCGATGACAAAGTTGCGCGGATGTAGTCCGACCGCCTGGCGTCCGAGCAAAGTAAGCCGCCCGTCCGATCCGATCTGGAAAATAGAAATATTGTTAGCAGTCGCCCGATTAGACGCATATAAAAACCTGCCGTCGGGGGTTATATGTATATCGGCGCTGCCGCGATCGCCGGGGCCAGTCGTCGCGTCGGAAATAACGGAATCTATTTCTTTTAACTGTCCGTCCTGGTAAGCGTACGTTTGTATGGTTCCCAATAATTCATTAAGCAAATACAAGTATTTATTGTCGGGGCTAAAAACAAAATGGCGCGGACCGCTGCCGGCAGGCAGGGTATAATAAGGCGGCTGATGATCGCTCAAAATATTGGTCGGAGCGGAGGGATTAAAATTGTACACATATAAGCGATCCAGTCCCAGATCCGCGCTGAATACGTATTTCTCGTCGGGCGAAAAGATAGCGCTATGTACGTGCGCTTTTTCCTGGCGGCCTTTGTTAGGGCCGCTTCCTTCGTGCGAACGGAGTTGGGCCAAAGGTTGTAGAGAACCGTCGCTGTTGGTTTTCAGCGCAGACAGGTTACCGCCGCTGTAATTGGCGACCACCACGTTTTGACCTGCGCCGTCGACGGATACGTAACAGGCGTCGTCGCCCCCGCTATACTGACTATTCAAAAACTTTAAATTTCCTTTGGCCGGGTCAAAAGAAAACGCGCTGACCGCGCCCGGATTTGTTCCGTTTGTTTCGTTCACGGCATAAACAAAATGCTGATCTTTAGAGATCGCGAGGTAAGAAGGATTGGGGACGCCCGTCGCTTTGCTCGCATAAGAGACGGAGCCGTTGTCGGCGTTGAAGCGATATACGTAAATCCCCTCGCTTTTCCCTTTCGTATAGGTTCCCACCAGCAAAAAATAATCGGAGGTCTGGGCAAATATAGATGATCCGAGAGCGGCTGATAATAAAATGGTATAAATTAAACGCATAAAATGGTTGTTCTAATAGTGATGAGTTATGAGTTATTTTTTACCATAAATAGTACGGTAAAGATTTTAGACATACGATAAAATTAGGAATGGTAAAATATAGCGGCTAAGTTACATAATCCGCTCAGCCTGGCAAAACTTAATAATGATAATCGCTAAAAGCGGTAATTTTGAATATTCGAGGTAGCCTGCATAAAAAACCGCTATGGGACATAAGGCCCGCCCGTTTCGCCCCAGCCCCATTTCGGCATAGGCTCGTGTTGGTCCAAAGGGTTTTCAGAAAGGTTAGAATTAATAACGGCAAGCCGGCTTCCCCATTCGAGATAACCGACCAAAGCGGAGCGAAACTCGGGATCGCTCGCCAGCCCCATTTCGTCGGCGCTTTCCAGCAATAATTCCATCCATCGCTTTCTCTTAGTCTCGTCCAGCATTTTATGCAGGTGACGGCCGATCATCTGAAAATGGCTGCCGCCGTTGCCGTCCGTGTATAATTTTGGCCCTCCAAAAACCTCGGCTATAAAATGCGCGACATGTTTTGGATGATCCGGCGACATATCTTTGAAAACGTCAAATAAAAGCGGGTCCTTCAAAACTTTTTCATAAAGTAACCCGGTCATTTTTTCAAGCGCTTCCCGTCTTCCGGCCCATTCATACAACGTTGGTATATTCTTCTCCATAGCCCTTGTTTGAAATATTTAAAATTGGGGATTTTTATCCGCCGCGTTATGCTTTAAAGGTCAAAGATAAAGATTCGCCATCTTTCAACGCGTCCCAATCTTTTTTTAAACGGCTAAAAACTGCGCGGATCGCGTTTATGTGTTTATGGAGCAAAATAGGGGCTTTTACGTCAGGCCGGTTGGCTTCATATATAAAACGAAGCGTTTCATTGAAATCCGGCAATACTCCCTCCCTGGATTCTATTAAAAATAAATTCACCAATTCTTCCGCCTGAATCGCTTCCTCTGTGATGACGACGGCACGTCGGTCTTTCGGCGCTTCAAAATCGCTGATCTGAGCTCCTGCGTCCAGCATTCCATAGAAAGCTGTTTTCATATCTAAAACCGTTTCCACAGCAAAGTGCATCAGGTCGTGCGCGATAAAAAAGTTAGTCGCATATTGCCAGGTTTGCGATCCGTCTGTCCGTATGCAGGTAATGATTGGACGCTTGTCGGTATTTTTGAAGAATTGGATGGTCATTCCTGCAATATTAAGTACTTAACAAAAATAAACGAGGTTATGATTCTTATAGTTTCTTCATAGTCAATGAATTGAAAGATAATAGCTAACGGCTAATAGCTACTTATTAAATATTTTTAATACATGTACTTTGGATTCTCAATATTAACACTGTATCGTAATTTAGAGATTTACAGGACGAGACAGTCAATTTTCCCACAAAAAACAACAACATTCTCATAAAACCCGACTTACCTATTCATCTTTTTTATATTTTTATCCCAACAAGTAAAATAATCAACTCACCCGCAAAATACCCCCGTTTGCGATGCCCGAAATCGACTTCACCGTACTCAAGCCCGCCATCAAAAACAGACGCTGCGTCCTGTTTTTAGGACCGGACGCTTACCCGTTTGACGAAAACCAAACAGTAGAGCAGGCGATGTGGGCGTCGACCGCGCAAAACGCGGTGCTCGTGCGCAAATTTTATGCAGACGACGGCCTCGTTTTGTTCCAGAAAAAAGCCAACCGGGGATTTTTTATCGACAATATGAAAGCGTTTTATAAAGACGCCGCCGCCAACGGGTCCTTGACCAAACTGCAACTGCATAAACTCATCCACATTCCTTTCCTTGCGGTCGTCAACCTGACTTTTGACGACCTGTTGAGCCAAAACTTTCGCGACGCCGGACTGGACTGCGAAAGTATGCATTATATTTTCCGTCCTTCGCTGACCGAAAAAGTCATCAGAGATTTGCCGCTGGACGCCCAAAAGCCGTTGATTTTAAACCTGTTGGGCAGTATCCATTCCTCGGATAACCTTGTGCTGACGCACAGCGACTTGTTCGATTTCCTGAAAACGCTGTTCACGGATAAAGACCAGTGGCTACAGGACCTGTTGTATGAAGCGGATTGTTTTTTATTTATCGGCGTCCCGTTCGAGAAATGGTATATGCAGTTGCTGTTGCAAAAACTGTCGAAATACACCAAATCCAGCGAGGAAGCCGAGCGGTACGCGCTGCCGGAAAACAAGGAAGTGAAAATGCAGGACCTCTATAAGCACGAACTCAAAATACAGTTTGTGGAAGCGTCGCAACAAACCGTGATCGACGACCTGTATACCTTTTGCGAAGACGGGGGCCTGCTAAACAAGCCCGCGCGCGATTTCAGGCAGTTTAAAAACGAGCGGCTGCAATCGGTGTATCGTTTTTTACTGCGCGGAGATATTCAAAAAGCGCTGATCAATTTAATGAGTTGGGCCGGAGCTCAGCCGGAAACCCGCAAAACTGAATTAAACGACCTTGCTTTGCTGTCCGAACGATTCCATACGCTGGAAAAAGATAAAAATACGACCCTTTTTGAGCAGTATAAAGTAGAGCGCAACCGCATCGTCAAAGCGCTATTGTACATATTGGACGAAAATGACGCCGCCGTATGACGCCGAGAAACCGATACCCGGGAACGAAGCCGTTTACCGCAGAACAAAAAGAACTGTTCTACGGGCGCAAGCAGGAAACGGATGATTTGATGAAACTGATCCGGTTTCAGCAAATGGTCGTCCTGTACGGCAAATCGGGCCTCGGCAAATCTTCTTTGCTGAACGCCAGCATCAAAAACCAGGCGGAAACGCGCAAGATCGCCGAAGTATTTTCCATCCGTTTCAACGCTTCGTCGGAAGGGGAGGACGCCCCGCTGCGAAAAACCTTCGCGGCTTTGGCGCCCGCCCAGGCGACCGTATTGACGCCGATCGCCGATCATACGTTATGGTTCGCCATGAAAGCGCGCCAAATGGCGTCCGGCCAGAAAAGTTTTTTATTGGTCTTCGACCAGTTTGAAGAATTATTCACGTATCCTGACGCCGCCGTTGAGGCTTTTAAAGAAGGGCTGACAGAATTAACGCGGTCGGGCTTGCCGCAGCGAGTGGAAGGCGCCGTCAAAAACCTCGCGCTTTCAGAAGCCGACCTGGACGCCCTCTATGAAACAATGGACGTCAAAGTCCTTTTTGCCATCCGTTCAGACCGGATGCACCTGCTGGACCAGCTTTCGGACGCCCTCCCCGATATTTTAAGACATTGCTACGAACTAAAAGCCCTCGTCGAAACGGACGCCCGCGAGGCCATTGTGCAGCCCGCCGCGATGGAGGGCGATTTTCAATCTCCCCGCTTTAGCTATACGCCGGACGCCCTGAACGACGTGATCGGTTTTTTGAAAGACGAGGACGGCCGCGTGGAAGCCATCCAGCTACAAACGCTCTGCCAGGCGTTTGAAACGCGCGTCCGCCAAACGGGAGGAGTATCCGTGACGGCGGACGACACGCCGGTCGCAAAACTCAAAGCGATCATCGACGATTATTATACAACCCAGCTCGGCGATCCGCAGATTTTGGACCAGCCGACCGCCCATCGCCTCATAGAAGACGAACTCGTCATTGAAACCGGCGACGGCAAAGGCGTCCGGGTGACGCTGCACGAATTATCCATCCTGGCGAAATTTGCCCGACCTGGCGCCAGCGAAGCGACGGAAAAAGGCCGCCTGAAAAAACTCCTCGAGGCTTTGGTGAATGTCCATTTGCTTCGCCGCGAGACGGGCGCCCGCGGGGGCGATACCTACGAACTTTCGCACGACCGGCTGATTGAATCGGCGCTGAAAAGCAAAAAAGTATATATTGTCGAAACGCGGCGTCGCCAAAAAGAAGCGGAGGAAGCGCAACGCGAAAGTGAATTAACGGAAGCGAAAAACCAGGCAGAACTGGAAAGAAATCGGAACGAACGCCTGCAAAAAGCGCTCGGCGAAGCGGAAGAACAGACCCGGGTCGCTAACGAAACCCGGATTATCGCTGAAAACCTGCTCAAAGAATTGCGCGAAACTTCCGATAAAGCCGTCGAACTCCTGCTCAACGAAATAGACCGGAATATTCTTCTTTTAGAATACGAATCGACTTTTGAGAAATGTCAAATAGCCGCCGGTCTTAAATCGGAAAAATATAAACAAGCGGTAAAAGAGCGAATTTTAGAAACCGCTTTTTGGTTTACTGAAATTGAAGCCCATGAACTGGCTATAAAAATGCTTCAAATATTAGGCGTCGGAAGCTTGCCCAATCGGGCCGATTTGCTTACAGTTTTACAAAATAATAGTACGCCTGAATTTTATTCCTTTTTACAGGAACGTTACTACCCCAAACTGATTGACGTAGAGGGAGGCGTTTTTAAAATGGGGACCCCCAATGGTAAAAAAGACAAACTTCTGCATCAGGTTAAACTAAGTTCATTTCAAATAGCAGAAACCCAAACTACCGTCTGGCAATATTTGCTTTATTTGAAAGCAAACAGCCTTCTGCTTGATGATGCCCCCCCTTGGGGATTATTAGGAGATCATCCAATTATGAATGTGAATTGGTACGAAGGCGTTGAATATAGCAATTGGCTAAGCGCGCGTAAAGGCAAAAATGATATTTATTACGGGATTGATAAAACGATAGAAGATCCTAATAATATAAGTTCGCATGATCCTTTAAAATGGACTATTTCTGTAAATTCATCTAAAGGCTTTCGCTTACCGACAGAAGCGGAATGGGAATTTGCCGCGCGCGGCGGGGCGCTATCGCGCGGCTACGAATACAGCGGCTCAAATAATATTAATGCTGTAGCCTGGTATTCAAAAAATTCCAAAAATAGAACTAACCCTGTTCGCCAAAAACAACCTAACGAGTTAGGTCTTTTTGATATGAGCGGAAATGTTTGGGAGTGGTGCTATGATTGGTATAAAGTTTATGACGTCGAACCCGACAGTAGCGCTGACAGCGATACTGTCGGGAATAATAATATTGCTGTCAGCGGCGCTGTTATTAATCCCACAGGCGCTGTTATGGGTGCGGAACGCGTAGATCGCGGCGGCAGCTGGCGCCACGCTGCGGAGCGTTGCCGCGTCTCGACCCGGGACGACAGTTATCCGACGTATCGGGACTATTATTTAGGGTTCCGGGTCGCTTCCTCCCTATAATTTAGGATCGGACATTCGACTTGAACCGTGAGCTAAAAAAAGAAGTTGGAACAGCGGAATAGAGCGGCAAAGCGGAACAGGCGACGGGAGGAGCCGGTGAAGCGTTGCAGCACAAAGTAGCGACTACGGGTGGTCGTGTTGGTTTGAAAACCCCCGTCAGGGGTCGGATTTTTTTAAGAATTTTGTCTGGACTGCGGGCGTCTGTATCAGGATTCTCAGGATCGACCAATTACTTAAATTGGATAAATCTCCAATTAATGTGAATAATGGGTTGAAAAAGTACAAAAAGGGCTCCGGGACGATAGCCCCGAAAACCGAAAGCGAATATAACAGGCCCATAGTTCCTTTTATCCCAAAATCCCGGCCCCGACGCCCATTTATCCTTGGCAGCCAGTTGTTACCCGTTAACCCCTTAAGTCACCTATAAGCCGTGTATAAGCCGCACACAAGCCGTATATGCTGCATGTGCGAGTCAGTTCTGACCGTTCTCTCAGACGCTAGTCAATTTGAGGAGAGGTCAAATTAAAAGGGTCCTCAAAAACACTTTATTCAAAATGGTTTATAGTTGGATATACAAAAAGTCGGACCGGTGTTTATCCACTTTTGCTAGTCTTAAACCATTATTCGCATAATTATTTAATTTTTAAATTTCTTCATAACCTTCGCAGCGCCCGCCTGGTATTTTTCGTCCTGTCAATACACAGCGCCCGAAGCATTGACCCCGACTTTTTGGCGTAGCGCCTTGAATTCTACTTTTTTCATTAATCAAACGTCTTAAAAGTATTGTCAATGAAAATGAATATTTTACATGTTAAGTCAGGGAATGCCCGTTGCGCGTGCGTCCTCTTTTTTTTAGCGGGTCTGCTGATGGTCAATCCGGGTTGCGTCAAAACAGAGGAGGCCCTGCTTAGCTACAATCAGGTCAATTTGGTCGCCAACGCCGGTACTTACGGCGCGGCCAGGCTCGATTCCCAACTGCTCAATGGCTGGGGTATCGCCATTTCTCCAAGCGGTGTCTTCTGGATATCTTCCAACCACGCAGGCGCTACCACCGTGTACAACGGAGCAGGCGCGCAAATCCTGCCTGCCGTCAAGGTTCCATATCACAATATGCCGACCGGCGGTTCGCCGACCGGCGTAGTGTTCAACAGCGGTACGGGTTTTGTCCTTCCCATCCTCAATAAACCCGCCAGATTTATTTATGCCGCTGAGGACGGAACCATTTCCGGCTGGGCCGGCGGCGGCTCGACCATTGCCGCGGTGGACCGGTCGTTTACGGGGGCCGTCTACAAAGGTTTGGCGATTGCCGCAGACGGCCGCGATACGTTTATCTACGCCGCGAACTTTCATGCCGGAACGATTGAGGTGTTCGACAAATCTTTTCAACTGGTAACGACGAAGCCTTTTAAAGATCCGACGATTCCCGCAGGTTTCGCGCCTTTTAATATTCAGGCGATTGGCGACAAATTGTTTGTCACTTACGCCAAACAAAAAACGCCCGAGATGATGGACGACCAAAGCGGCCCGGGTAACGGCTACGTCAATATTTTCAATACCAACGGGACTTTGGTCAGGCGTTTTGCCTCCAACGGCGCGCTCAATTCTCCTTGGGGGATCGCGCAGGCGCCGTCGCTGTTTGGCTTTATCCCCAATACGCTCCTCGTCGGCAATTTCGGCGACGGCAGGATCAACGTATACGCGCCCGACGGCGCTTTTCTGGGTCCTCTGCGGCGGCATGGCGTTCCGATCTCCATTCCCGGCCTGTGGGCGATCGTTTTTCATCCCGATGAAGCCAATCTCGTAGACCGGCTCTATTTCGCCGCCGGCCCGAAGGAAGAAAACGACGGACTTTTTGGGTATGTAGCCCCGGATAACGGAAGCTGGAAGAATTAAGTGAATAGATTTATAAGTAAAGGTACAGAATAAATTAATAATATTTATCTTCGCGTAAATTCAGTATTTATGGGAAGGAAGTTATTCGTTACTTTTAGCGACGCCGCGCTTGCGGAATTAGAACAGGG
>JBBRMZ010000119.1:0-15602 GCA_038230555.1 Chitinophagales bacterium | reverse complement strand
TGCTGGCTTTGAAAAGAAAGGTTGGCTTTTGTCATCGTAATTTATGGTTTGGAAAACACAAGTTACGCGACCGATTCCTTTCTTAAAAATTAATTGCCAATTTTTTAAAAGCAAACCGCTAAATTTTAAAACATACTCTTAAGCTGTTTGCGTCTTTGTTAATTGGATATTTGCTATAATTTTTACCTCGTCGCTGACCATGACGCCGCCCGCTTCAGTAGGCGCGTTCCAAGTCAGTCCAAAATCTTTACGGCTGAGTTTGCCCGTCACTTCATAACCAGCTTTAAAATTTCCATAAGGGTCTTTAGTAGAACCTCCGAATTCTGCAACGACTTCCACATCGTTGGTTTCGCCGTGCAGCGTTAATTTTCCATGTACTTCATACGTACGCTCCGTTTTTCTTTTAACGGACGTACTTTCAAACGACATTTTTGGAAACTTGGCGGAATCAAAAAAATCAGGGCTGGTCAGGTGACCGTCGCGCTGCGTATCCCCGGTGTGGATAGAGGCCGTTTGAGCAGAGAAATGAATTTTTGCGTTGGTCAGGTCTTCGTCCGGCGACTCAACAGTCCCCTCAAAATCCGTGAAGCTGCCGGAAACAGCGCTAATCACTAAGTGCCGCACTTTAAATGTCACTTCGCTGTGCGCGCGGTCGATCGTCCATTTTGTTGCTACCATCTTTTTTTAATGATGAATGATGAATGATTAATTATAAAACATTTCAGCTATCGGCTATCGGCTATCAGCTATCAGCTATCAGCTATCAGCTATGGGAACTGATGCTACCAAGAATTGTTGTTATCGTGTGTTTATTGAATAAACGCTTAAATCAATTTTGCGCTACAAAGAATAACAATACAAAATTACGGTCTTTATCCGTTTTTAAAAATGGACAAATAAAAGGATATGGTGGATTTTTCGCTCGCGTCCATAAAAGTAAAAACTTCATTCCTAATAACTCATTCCCCGACGACTCATTTTCTAAATTCCAAGATGGAACTGCCCGTATATTTTTTAAAAAACCGGCTGAAATAATGAGAATCGTCAAAACCGAGATCGAAGGCAATTTCCTTAGCCGTCAGATCCGTATTGAGCAGTAATCGTTTGGCTTCCAGCAAGATACGATTCCGAATAAACTCTCCGGCAGTTATCCCGAAAGCTAATTTAGTCATATCATTTAGCAAAGTTGGTTTAACAAACAATAATTCGGCGTAATCGGAAACGTTTTTTATTAACTTATACCGCTCGTCGACCAGTTTTTTAAATTCTTTGGGCACAGAGGACATACGTTCAAACTGGGGCCGACGGTTTTTATTTCCCTGCGTTTCATGAAGGCGGGCGCATTCGATTAGAAAAGACGTCAGCGCCGCCAGAAAAGCGGCGGGCGAATAAACGTCCTTGACGTTCGTTTCCCGAATCATTTTATGAATGACTGGTTGCAGGATAACGGTTCCAGCCGAGTTTGTTCGGATCACCGGATTATCGGTGCAGTTTTCAAAAAATCGCTCTAGGAAAGGCGACATGGAGCCGTCGCCGGACAACGCGATCAGCGCGTCGTTGAAAGCAATAATATAACCTTCGCTGTGTTCATTTTCTATAGCCTGGTGAACCTGACCGGGAGCGATGAAAAAAAGATCGCCGCTTTCGACCTCCAAAGGTTGATTTTCGATCAGGTGGGTCGCTTGTCCGGATGTGATCCAGTAAATAATATAAAATTCATGGCGGTGCGGAATCCGGTCTGCCATACCCACTTCAGGACCAAGCGCGCTTAGCCAGTTTGCGGAATAAACCATTCCGCGCGCGTCGGTAAAAGGATGGCGCCGGACGGGCAAAATTTCGGTTTTCATATTATGCTGGAAAATAGCGAGTGTTCAAAATACCTTGCCGGGGCTAATTTCTTAAAAAAATAGGATAACCCATATAATATTAACGCAATTACTTACTTTTAAGCGCAATAATAAGCCGCCGCCTTCTGATTTTTGGTTGTATGACAATTTTTGTGAAAGGCTCCACGCGTCAGCGCGCGGGTTTTCTATTGTAAAAAGCACCCCGATTCAGGCGGCATTAGCCATTTAATTTTTGACGTTACCAAAAATTGCCGCAGAACCTAATTAATTTGTAATCAATAAAAAAAAGATGATAGCTGACAGCCAATAGTTATTAAACGATTCTGTCGGCAAAGGGTTGTTCATATAGTTTTTCATGTTATACTAAATTCATTGTTCCGATGATTCAAACACGCAATTTTATCTGTATAATCGCGCTTTCGTCTTGCTTCGCTCAAGCCCAAACCGCTTCGATTGACTCGCTTAAAGTCCAAATTCAGGGCCGCCTTCAGAGCGTTGAAGGTCGCTTCGCCGTAGCATTCAAAGATATGCAAACCGGCCAAATGTTTGGAATTAATGAAAAAGAGGTTTTCCACGCCGCCAGCACCATCAAAACACCCATCATGATCGAGGTCTTTAAACAGGCGGAAGCTGGGAAGTTCTCTTTATGGGACTCCATCCCCGTAAAAAATGAATTTAAAAGCATCGTGGACGGCAGCCCTTTTAGCCTTGATATTTCGGTCGACAGCGACGACGGGATGTACCAGAACATAGGCTCCAAAATGACCATTTACGACCTGACCTATAAGATGATCACTAAAAGCAGCAATATGGCTACTAATTTACTGATTGATAAGATCGGCGCCGCCAACGCCAATGCAACCATGCGCGGCTACGGAATAAAAGACCTGACTGTTTTGCGGGGCATGGAAGACGGCAAAGCTTTTGAAAAAGGGTTAAACAACGTAGTCACCGCTGCTGACCTGGCGTTGGTCTTTGAAAAACTCGGTACCTGGCAGGCTGTAAACCCGCAGGCCTCAAGCGAGATGCTCTACATTTTATTTGACCAGACCTTTAACGAGATTATCCCGGCGCGGCTGCCAAAATCTGTCAGGGTCGCCCACAAAACCGGCTCTATTACAGGCGTTCAACACGATTCCGGAATTGTTTTTTTGCCCGAAGGCAAAAAATACGTCGTTGTTTTATTATCTAAACAACTCAAAGACGTCAAAGCAGGCGTGGACGCTTTAGCCGACGTTTCGGAAATGATCTGGAAGTTTGCAAAGTGAAAATAGTGGTTCTATGACAATCTTTACGACAACAAAATAGCGATTTAAAAAACCCGGAAAAATGACGTCCAACCCTCCTATGTGTGCAGCCCGCGGGATCACTAAAATTGTCATACAACCAAGATAATAAATTTTCAGGTATGTATAAAAAAGCCCGCGACAATCGACGTCGCGGGCTTCTTATTTTTGGCGGCGGGTTTTACTCGAACGCCCTCAGTCTATACAATTTAATCGTTTTTCACTACTTTACTAAAAGATACCACCTTGCCATTTATCCGGGCATTGAGCAAATACATGCCGTTAGCCCAGTCTGCGGTAGAGATCGTCGTTTTAGACGCCGTAATTTTTTGCGCGTATATCACTGATCCAATTGCGTTCACAATGAACAATTCATCCGTCGGCGCAAAAGTTTGCAGCGCGTTTCGGAATTCAACCGTCAGTAGGGAACTCACCGGGTTTGGATAGACCCCGACGTTTAGCTGGGCGGCAATATCCTGAACGCCCGTTATTATGCTTACCGTTTGTGTCAGCGTATCGGTACAACCCGCATCGTTGGTGGCGACGAGTTTAACCGTATAAGTTCCAATTCCCGGGTACACGAAGATTGGGCTGGTCTGTGTGGAAACCGACGCCTGCGGATCGCCAAAGAACCACTGGTATTTGGTGGAACCCGTCGAATTATTACCAAAAGTCACTTTATTGTTCGGAGCGGCGAAAACGAACTGCGCTTTCGGCTTGCCGAGTATTTTGAGGGTATCGGTAACGACGCCAACGCAGCCGTAGACATTTGTAACCGTGACGCTGTACGCGCCCGAAGCAGTAATTGCTATGCTGGCCGTGGTGTCGCCGGTAGACCATCTGTATATGGAACCCGGAGGCGCTGTAAATGTGGTCGCCGCCGCGCTTGCGCAAATAGCGATTGACGTTGGCACCGCGCGAGGCGACGGATTGACGGTGATCGAATCGGAAGCCACTGTAGAACATCCCGCCGCGCTGGTAACTGTAACAAAATAATTACCCGTCGCTTTGACCGTCACCGTCGGAGTGGTAGCAGTATTATCCCAAAGGTAAGTACCGCCGCCGGATGCGGTTAAAGCTGCGGTGTCGCCCTGGCAGAACACTTTTTTAGTCTCTGTTATAACCACTTTCGGATTCGGGTTGGCTGTTATGACCTGGCTGGCAGTCGAACTGCATCCGTTGGCGGCCGTCACGGTGACCGTATAAGTTCCGGCAACATTCTTAGTGACGTCTGCGGTGGTTTCGCCGGAAGACCAGGAATAAGTACTGCCGCCAGTTGCGGTAAACGTAGCCGATTTGCCGGGGCAAAAGCCCGTGGCGCCCGTTACGGCAACTACCGGAGCGGCATTGGCGACGACGGTTTGCGATTGCGTAGCAAAACATCCGCCCACTGCGGTAATGGTCACAGTATAAGTCCCAGCCGTTGTTTTCGTGATCGTCGGAGTAGTTTCGCCAGAAGACCACTTATAACTTGCGCCGCCGGAAGCAATCAGCTTGAAACTGGTATTGTTACAGAAAGAAGCCGGACCGGTCAGCGCCGCGTTAGGCAGCGGGTTTGCCGTTACGATCTGCGAGGCGGTAGAGGAGCAGCCATTAATATCGGTGGCCGTCACGGTATAGGTTCCTGCGGCGGTCTGCGTAATAGCGGCGGTGGTTTCGCCGGAAGACCATTTGTAGGTAGCGCCTCCGGAAGCGGTCAGCGTAAAATTGCTGCCCTGGCAGTAAAGAACCGGGCCGTTGATCACTGTGACCGGACCCGAGTTAGCCGATAAGGTCAGACTGGCAGACGCCGAGCAACCATTGACGTCCGAAGCCGTCACCGTATAAATGGCCGGAGCGGATTTACTGATCGTGGCGGTTGTTTCGCCGGAAGACCATTTGTAGGTAGCGCCTCCGGAAGCGGTCAGCGTAGTCGCTACGCCTGAACAGGTTGTAGTAGCGCCGTTAATAGCGACAACCGGGCCGGCATTGACCGTTACGGTCTGGCTGGAAGAGCTTTGGCATCCGTTTGCGTCAGTTACCGTCACCGTATAAACGCCGGAAGTTGAGACTGTCGTCGAAGCGGTAGTTGTATTATTTGACCAAACGTAATTGGCCAGTCCCGTTGGAGCGCTTAGCGCGACGGATCCGCCGTTACAGAAAGTCGTAGTTCCGCTTGCGGTGATGGCCGAAGAGGGTAACGCATTGGAAGTTACGGTAACAGATTTTGTACCTACGCAACCATTCGCGTCGGTAGCAGTCACGGTGTAAGTCCCGGCAGCCGATTTGGTAATGGTTTGCGTATTATCCGTTCCGCCCCAAACATAAGTAGCGCCGCCTGAAGCGGTCAATGAAAATGTACTGCCCGCGCAAAAAGAGGCGGGGCCGGTAATAGCAATGGCAGGCGAAGTATTCGCAACTACCGCTTGGGTAGCAAAAGACGTACAACCGCTGGTATTGGTGATGGTCACCGTATAGCTGCCGGTTGCGCTTGTAGTAATAGTCGATGTTTTTGCCCCATTAGACCAGATATAAGAAAAAGAGGTCGAAGCGATAACGCCGGTCGGGTCGCCTGTAGCGTTCAATACCACGCTTCCGCCCGGGCAAAAATTAGGCGAACTTGCCGGTTTAATCGTGGCGACCGGGGCACCTTGCGCCGTAGCGATAAATTGCGCCGTAGAAACGCAGCCAACTGAATTGGTTACTGACACTATATAAGTTCCCGCGCTTGTTTCCGTAACGGTAGCCGTTGTTTCGCCGTTAGGGAACCATTTATAGGAGCCGCCCGCGTCTGCTCCGGCGGCGGTAAGCGTCAGGCTTCCGTTATTACAAAATAAACCGCTTCCGGTGGCGGAAGTAATGCTTGGGTTGGAAACAAACAATACTTTAACCGGAATCGCATCGCTCGTACTTTTACAAGAGTTGGCTCCGGTTACTGTTACCGTATAGATTGCAGAATTATTCGGGTCGGCAGTAATGGTTTGCGTAGTCGCGCCGGTTGACCAAAGGTATGTACCCGTCCCGTTAGCGGTAAGGGTAGTCGTTCCGCCTGCGCAGAACGTGGTTGAACCATTGACTTTGACCGTATTATCCGGCAATGGCAGCACATTGATGCTGATCGCCGCAGAAGCGGCGCTGGCGCAAGCGTTTCCATCGGTCGTCTGCACTGAATAAGAACCCGACGCGGACGCCGAATATGAGGCAGAGGTCGCTCCGGCCAGCGCTTGTCCGTTATACGACCACTGGAAACTTGTACCCGTTGGCGATGAAGCGTTTAGAATCACCGAGCCGCCTGCGCAAAAGGTAGTGGCAGACGCGGCGGACGCCGTTACCGTCGGCGCAGCGTTAGCAACCACGTTGCGTGAAATCGTATCGACACAGCCATTTTGGCCGGTGATGGATACTTTATAATTACCGGATGCGGTTGCCGTAATTGTTGCCGTGGTAGCTCCGCCGGCGGTTCCGTTCCATTTGTAGCTGACGCCGCCCGTCGCGGTTAACGCCACCGAGCCTCCGTTGCAAAATGTCAGCGATCCGGCGGCGGTCACCGCGCCGTCTGGCAAAGGCAAAACGGTTACAACCTGGGAAGCGGTCGACGTACAACCATTCGCACCGGTTGCCGTCACGGAATAAGCGCCAGAAGCGACAGCCGTGATCGTGTTGGCGGTTGATCCGGTGGACCACAAGTAGCTTGCAGCGTCGCTCGTCAGGTTAAACGTAACGCTGCTGTTCTGACAAAAAGTAGTCACGCCTGTTGGCGTAAGCGTCAAAGTGGGAACTGGAATTACGGTTACCGTTTGGCTGGCAGTATTAACGCAGCCGTTAGCGTCGGTAGCGGTGACGGTATAAGTCGTCGTCCCAGTTGCGCTGGTATTAATAGTCGTAGTTGCACCCGAAGTTGCGTTTGACCAGGCAAAAGTCGTTCCGTTGCCGCCAGCTGTCAGCGACGCCGTTGCGTTTTGGCAAATCGACGTTGGGCCAGTAATGCTCGCCGTCGGCAAAGCGTTGACGGTGACAGTTTTGGTAGCAACGGCACTACAATTATTGGCGTCGGTTACGGTGACAGCGAAAGTTGTCGAGCCCGCGTTAGTCGTATTCACCGGAATGGTCGCCGTAGTAGCAGTCGTGCTCCACAAATAAGCGATTCCGCCGGAGGCGGTCAGAGAAGCGGTTGCGTTATTACAAACCGAAGCCGCTCCGGTTATGCTTGCTGTAGGTAATTTATTGACAGTCAGGACAACTGATCCATTGGCAACTGAACAGGCGCCGGTAACGGCTACAGAGAAAGTAGCGCCGTTATCTGCATCCACAGTAGCCGGCGTTACATAAACGGCTGTGGTAGCGCCTGGTATGGCAACGCCGTTTTTAGACCACTGATAGGTCAAAGTACCTGTTCCGGTAGCCGTAACGTTAAAGGCTGCCGTCGCGCCGGAACAAACCGATATAGCTACGGGGCCTGAAGCAATAACGGTGTTCGGATTAACGGTCAGCGTAACAGTATTGGAAGTAACGACGCCACAATCGCCGCTTATGATGACGCGATATTGTCGGCCGTTAAATCCAGGGTAGGTAGCGACGGCGGTAGTATAGTTAGCGGCCGTGCCGACGTTTGTCCAAACGCCCCCGATCAGCGTCTGCCATTGATAAGACAGATTTGTTCCGGTAGCCGTAACTGAAAAATAGCCCAGTCCGCCTTCGCAGGTAGTCGATGGAACCGGCTGGGTTGTTATAACGGTCAGCGGCGTGATGGTCACGTTTTCAGTAGCCACGTCCGAACAACCAAACCCGTTGGTTACAGAAACGCTGTAAACGGTTGTCTGGGTAGCATTAATAGACGCCGTAAATTCGTTGGTTGGCGTCCAAACATAGCTGTACATAGCCGGCGGGGAGGTAGATAAAGCGTCTGACGCCGTCAGCGTTAGCGGCGCGCCAGAACATCCGGTAGCCGTGCCGTTCTTAACGCCGTTGATGCGCGCGCCCGGTTTTGGATTGACCGTCAGCGTCGCAATCGGAGAAGTAGCCGTACAGTTGTTCTGATCTGTTACGATTACATAATAGGTATAGACGCCGGTAGGCGGGGCGGCAGTATAACCGGAGCCGGTTGCGTTATTTTGCAGCGCCGTATTGTTCCTATACCATTGGTAGGTATAAGTTCCGCCGCCGCCGGTTGCAGTGGCCTGGAAAAGCGACGAACTGTTTTCGCAAATGTTGGTCGCGCCGGCAGGCGTAATCGTAACAACCGGGTTTGCGTTAACGGTGACCGCAACGCTGTTAGAGACGCCTTTGCAACTATTGGCATCTGTCACAGTAACAGTATAGGTTCCCGAAACGGTCACCGCGTCGGTTGAGTTTTTGGAAACGTCGGACCAGGCGTAAGTGAAAGGGCCGGTTCCCGACGTAACCGAAGTCGTCAGTATTACGGTTGATCCCGCGCAGACAGAGGCAGGCGTAGCAGGCGAAAGCGCTACAATTGGATTTGCGTTTACGGTGACGGTAGCCGCAGAGGAAGTAGCCATCCCGCAAGGGCTCGTAGCCACGACATAATAATTAACGCTTCCGGCAGCAGTTGTTGGGGCCGAAAAAGTAGCCGAAGTTTGTCCGGCAATAGCGGTTCCGGAGCCCGGCGCGCCGCTAAACCACTGGAAAGTAGCTAAATTATCATTGGAAGAAACCGTTAATATAGCGGGCGAACCTGCGCAAACGGTTACGGAAGCAGGATTAGTAACAGTGATGGTCGGCGTAACGGTCAGGATGGCTGAGGCATTGCCGGCATTACTGAAAACGCTATTGCAAGTATTGGAAACTACCGCAATGTATTGCGTTCCGCTCATAGCGACGATTGGGTTAGTAATAGTCAGATTGGGTCCTGTCGCCCCTGCTATCAGGGTAGCGGGACTTGGCGCGCCGGAATACCATTGATAAGCCGGCGTCGTACCGCTTGCCGTCACGGCGAAAATAGCGTTGGTACCGCAGGCGACTGTTGTTGATTTTGGCGCGGTAACAATAGCAACCGGATCAAAATTGGGAACGACATAAGGCGATGATCCATAACGGGCGCAAACGTTGTTGGCGTCTACCGTGTAATAATCGCCGTTAGAATTTGTACCTGCCGGAATGGTATAGGTCATGGACAACGCTCCTTGAATAGGGGCCCCATTTTTAAACCATTGATAGTTGGGAGAATTATTAGACAATATTACATTGGCAGTCAAAACAGCGGTGGTACCGCTCGGACTTCCGGAAGGGCAAATCCCAGTAGTGGGTGAAGTAATATTCACCAACTGGTCCGGGCTATACACTTGCAACGTCACCGTATTAGAATATTGTATTCCAATGGCCGGAACAGTATAGGCCGCCCGGTATTGCCTGCCTTCCTGCGGCGACATGGTTGGATCGATAAAATCCGTCTTGGCGCTATTCGGGAAAGGGTTCCAGTTAATACTGTTCGGGTCTTCATATTGCCACTCGACAATTGAAGCATTAATAGACTCCAGACCGGTCACTTTCAACGCTGGAGGATTACCCGCAGGACAGGTCGGATTGGGAACAAGCGTGGCCAACACGCCGTCGGTCGTTTTTTCCCTGGCCGACACGGTCGCCGGCTTTATGGGAAAAACTTCCTTAGCCGACAGAGGGCCGCTCCAGGTCAGGCATGCCGTCAGGCACACCAGGAGCGCTAAGAATGTATTTAATCTTTTAACCATAAAATGAGGGTTTTTAAGATGGTAAATTAGTTAATGAAATTAAATTTGATGTGTAAGAAAATGTATTTTAAACTATTCCTTTTCGATCTGCGGATCGGATCGTTGAATTTTTAATAAAAGTAAAACAGTCCTGCGAGCTTTGAAAAAGCAACCGCATTAGAAATGTCTGCGCGCTACTTTGCCGGAGCAGAAGCGCGACGACAAAGCTGGGCATTTTTTCATAAAACCGTTCTTCGCTTTCTTTGATCCCGTAAAAGAAGGCTTCCTTCTTTTCGCCGGACCGTCGCGAAGCGAACGTTTGTTTATATAAAGATTCAATTGGTTGCAGCTTTGGCGTCGTTCTAAAAGTAGCCTGATCGAAGGGGTCTAATTCTGAACGGCGTTAAGCCTTTTCACGCGGGCAGGGACGGCTGAATAAAGAGCGGTTTGGTAAAATAATTTAATATGTTCAGTCGTCTATGTTCACGCGGATTATAAAGTTTGGTAAGATTCTCTACAAGAGCCTCTGTCAGTGTGGTATCATAATACTTTAATTCGGTTAATTATGTGATCAAATGCTTTTAATACGGACTTTATGTTTTTATCGGTCCGGCTATAATTGTAAATACATTTGTACGAACAATGGCCGCCGGCTGTTTCATTGATTTTAAAATAATACCTGTCGAAACCAGGAAAAGAACAAAAATTACGTTCTTCTGCTATTAAAACAACATTGCTTAGGTTTGCAATTTGTTACTTAATCCCGGTTAGAATAAATATAATCATTTAAAATCAATTTTTCCTTATGCAAAGATATATTATTTATATAAAATTACGCTATAAATTTTTTCACAAATAAGATTTTCTAATTAATATACAAAAAACATAAATTCATACCTTTAGCGCTATTTTTGCTTACCATATTTATAATAACATACCTTAAGATAACTTGCTTCATTTTTTAACGGCTATTCACCTATGTCGTATTATAATTTCATGCTTTTTATCGTTTCTATTGTTTTACTGGGGGTCGTATATTTAACGCGACCGGTAGATATTGAAGACGATAAAAGCCTTCCTGCTTCCGCTATGCCGAAGGAGGAATCCGCCCATTTGCCTTTTACTGCCATCCAAACAAGCGAGGCGCCTTTGTAAGTCCGAATTTTTCGTTTTATTGAAATACCCGGAGACCGCGTTATTTCGTACTTTTGCACTCCATCCATTTTTAGTACGAAAAGTGATGCGTATTAACCGCCTGTTTTTTCTATCGCTCATCTTTGGCGTCGCCGCCTGCGCCAATATTGTACCTCCTGCCGGAGGACCGCGCGATCTTATTCCGCCTCAATTGGTCAAAACGCACTCGACGCCAAACTATCAAATTAATTTTAAGAAACAACGCATCGAACTGTCCTTTGACGAATGGGTCAAGTTAGATTCTGTTTTTCAACAGGTATTTGTTTCGCCGCCCGTCAACGAACGGCCCGAGGTGACCCTACATAAAAAAACCGTTTGGATCGAGTTTGATAAAAATGAAATACTAAGGCCAAATACTACTTATACGGTCAACTTAGGAAACTCCGTAAAAGATATAACGGAGGGTAACGCCGCCCGGAACCTTCGTTTTGTTTTTTCAACCGGGCCAATATTGGATTCGCTGACTGTGGCGGCGGTCGTTACAGACGCCGTTAAAGGAGAGCCGGTGCAGGACGCGCTAATTATGCTCTACGATAATCTAAACGATTCGGTTGTCCGGAAGGTCAAACCATTGTATTTTGCGCAGACCGATAAAAACGGATACGCCAGAGTTGAGAACATTAAAGCGGGTAAGTACAAGGTGTTTGCTCTTAAGGACGCCGATCAAAATTATCTGTATAACCAGGAAACAGAACTCATTGGCTTTCCCGATCATTTGATCACGCTGCCGGATACCGCCATAACTCCGGCGCCTATCCAGATGTTCCAATCCCGCCGGAGTTTGCGATTATTGACCAAGGAAACCAGTCTCTACGGCTCCGTCCATTTAACCTTTACGCGCGACCCAGAAAACGTCCCCATTCATTTTGACGACGTTGGACAAACGGTCGTCACAGAGCGCGGACCAGATTCCACGGTCGTTCGCTATGATTCGCCCAAAGAGACGCCGTGGAATTTGTATATCGAGGAAGACAGTTCCCATATCGACACGCTGCGGATACGCGCCCGCAAAGGCGACTTTTTAAAAAACCGGAAATTAGAAACGCCCGGCGGAAAATTCGCGTCGGTTAGTCAGCCGGCTTTTAAAGATTTCCGGCTGACGTTTAATTCGCCCCTGCTAACAAAAATTGATACTTCAAAAATCCATTTCCTGGATTCTTTAAACAAGCCTGTTCCCTACTCTATTTTTGTCGATTCGAGCCACAGGCGCGAAATGGTTTTTAAAGCGGGCTGGCTTGAAGAGATGCGTTACCGGTTGACCGCTTTGCCAGGCGCTTTTACCGATCTGTACGGCATAAAATCCGATACCCTCGACCGGAGGATCGTCGTCGCCAGCAGCAAAGATTTTGGCGATTTTTTGTTGCAAATCAGCCGGCTGGATTCTGCAAAGCAGTATATTATTCAGATTTTGGCCGACGGTACGCGGGTGGAGAAACAGTATATTAAATCAGGTATTCATTATTTTGAGCAATCTACCGGACCGCTCTCCCCGGGCGTCTACGCATTGAAAATTATCGAAGACGACAATCGAAACGGGATTTGGGACACTGGCGACTACGAGGCGCACCGGCAACCCGAACGAATCTGGCTACTTAAATCTTCGGATAAGCTGACTCTTCGCGCTAGTTGGAGTAATGAACTGCCATACAGCCTAGAAAAGTAAAAATCCAATCTATTTTTATTAGCCGACCGGAAACTTTTGAGCATTGGTAAAAAAGAGCGCTCAATCCTACAAATATATTTGGAACATTCGTTCCACTATATATATCTTTGCGGAACGATCATTCCGATATTCATTTATTTAAAAATTTGACAATGAAAAGGTTCCAAAACAAGGTAGCGGTTATTACGGGCGGCAACAGCGGCATTGGTTATGCGGCGGCAAAAGAATTTCAGGCGCAGGGCGTGAAAGTCGTCATTACGGGGAGAAAACAGGAGGCGGTCGACGCGGCTGCTAAAGAACTCGGCGTGGAAGGAATAGTTTCCGACCAGGGCGACCTGAACGCAATCGACGCATTGGTTCATCAAGTGAAAGAAAAAACGGGCAAGGTGGATATTCTATTCATCAACGCGGGCGTGGCTTTTTTTATGCCGATTGAACACGTTACAGAAGATCATTTTGACCAGATGATGGACGTGAACTTCAAAGGCGCATATTTTACGCTGTCCAAATTTTTGCCAATACTGAACGACGGCGCTGCCGTAACTTTTTTGAGTTCGGTGTCCGCTACGACCGGCATGGGCAACAGTTCCGTTTATTCGGCCAGCAAAGCCGCCATGACGTCGCTGGCCCGCGTGGCTTCGAGCGAGTTGGCCGCCCGCGGTATTCGCGTCAACGCAGTTCATCCCGGACCCATCAGCACGCCTATTTTCAGTAAAACGGGTATGGACGAGGCTACCATGAACGAAATGGGGCCGGCTATCATGAATAGTTTACTCGTTAAAAGGTTGGGTACGGCAGAGGAAGTCGCCAAACTGGTGGTTTTCCTTTCCAGCGAGGACGCAGGTTTTATTACCGGCGCCGAATATGTGATCGACGGCGGCGCTAATGTCAACCAGTTGTTTGGTTAATTTTTCATCCTTTAAATATAAACATGGATACTTTACAGGCCATCACCGGCCGGTTGTCGGCAAACAGTTTCGACGTTTCAAGAAAACTGACTAAGGGACAAATAGAAGAATTGGTGCATTACGCCACGCTGGCGCCTTCTTCTTACAATACGCAGAGCTGGAAATTTATCGCGGTTACCGATCAAAAGACAAAAGAACAGTTGAAAGCACTCTCCTATAATCAGCAAAAAGTAGCGGACGCACCGGTTGTTTTTGTTATTTTAGGAGATCTGCACGTAGCCGCCAACATGGAGAAAATCGTCGACAAAATGGTTCAAACACATCATTTAGACGAGGCGACTACCCAATATTTGAAAACTGCCCCGGCGGGCGCCTACAATAACAATCCCGGGTTCAGCAGGGACGAAGCGATCCGTTCCGGTTCGCTGGCGGGAATGACGCTGATGCTGGCGGCAGAAGCTAAAGGGCTTGTTTCGGGTCCGATGATTGGTTTCGACCCAAAAGGAGTTGCGGAACTTTTAGGTATTTCTGAAAGATACGTACCCGTTATGCTACTTCCGGTCGGATATGACGGTGGCAAAAACTGGCCCCGGAAGCCGCGTTTGCCGGTCAACGAGGTTTTATCGCATGAGAAATTTAGCGAATAATTTGACCGGTCTTTAAAGACGGTTGCCGACTTTTACTAATCGCATTCACATTTTATCGCTTTGGGGCGTTTGGAAAATCTTTTCAATCGTCCCGATTTTTTTGATTTTCAAATTGAACTGAAATATGTCTGAATTTTGGAATGAAATATCCTCATATTGGCGGACCGAAGGAATGGGGTATGCTTTTTTCTAAGGAGGAGATCGGGAATGATTTTGCAGGTTTTGACGTTATAGAATTAAAAGAGCGGGAGACTTCGCTGCGCGAAGGTATATTTCGCCAGGGCGTCGGTTCTGTGATTCGCTTTACGGGAATAAAAAAATAATTGGAATGAAACATCCAGGTCATGGCGCGATGTAAAGAATTTGAACCGGACGAAGCGCTGCAGAAGGCGCTGGATCTTTTTTGGCTGCAGGGGTTCAACGGGGCTTCTATCCAAGAAGTAGTTGATTGTATGGGCGTAAGCCGCTCCAGTTTGTATGACACGTTTGGGGATAAAAAACGAATTTATCTTCAATCGCTACAAAAACGTTTATGCAGCGGCTCGACTGCATTTGTCGCTTTTACACAGGCGGCGCCCAAGGCGCTAGACGCGATCCGGCAACTTTTAGAGCGGACGGCGACCGAAGGCATGCAGGACAATCAAAAAAAAGGCTGTTTTATGGTCAATGCGGCGGTGGAAATGGCGGCTTCGGACCCGGAAGTGCGACAAATCGTCAATCAAAACCGGCTGAATGTAGAAACAGCCCTGACTGCTTTGATTTCGCGGGGCCAGGCGGCAGGCGAAATTCGCTCCGGCGCCGATCCGCGTTCGCTGGCGCGGTTCGTATTCAATAATTTTACCGGTATGAATGTGGCCGCCAAATTTGTTGAAGACCGGCAAGTATACGAGGATATTATTGAAAATGTAGTTGCCGCACTTACCTAAGAATCGAAGAAAACGCAAAAGGAAAGATTTTATTATGTTTTTTCATATTATCTCATCCATCTTATTGCTTCTTTCTAAAATTAGGTTTACATTGCCTCATCATTTACATTTCAGGCCGCTTTCCCAAAGCGGTCCGCCTTTATTTTCTTCTTTCTTAACGACCGATAGAAGTTTTTTTTCTTGTTAATACAAATAATCAAATTTATTGCGTTACCTATTTCCAAAAAACCGTCTCTTGGTATGTACGAATTTAGCTATGTATGAACGCTTTAAAACAGAACGTTTTTATTAACAATTTTGTTTTAAATCCGTAACACACTGACGAAAGCAGTATTTGCTATAGAAACCCGGATACCATTGAATTCATTTTTCGGATTGATTACATTTTTTACCAAACAGTGAAGGAGGTTACCCTTTTGTTGCAAACATCTATTTTATGACGAGAGAACAAGGTTCAATACTAAAACTC
>JBBRMZ010000118.1:0-15625 GCA_038230555.1 Chitinophagales bacterium | reverse complement strand
TTTATTATTCCGGCCACGGCGTCGCGGACGGAGCGCGCGGTTTTTGGATTCCCGCAGACGCTGAAAAAGAAAGAAAAGCGACCTATATCAACAACGTCGAAATCCGTGACATTATTCAGCACATTAATGCGCGCCATATTTTACTAATATCGGATAGTTGCTTTTCCGCAACCTTACTCGTCCGCGATGGGGCGAATCCGCTGAGCAGCGTTTTTGCCGACTGGGTTCGCGCGCCTTCGCGCTATGCATTTATTTCCGGCAAAGGCGTCGTGAGCGATGGCAGGGCGGGCGAAAACAGCCCTTTTGCCGCCAACCTCTTAAAATATTTGCGCGAAAATGAAGCGCAGACCCTTAATATTGCTCTTTTAGCCGACCGCGTGACCAAAGGCGTCCGGTGGAATTATCCACAGCAGGCAGAGTTGAACCCACTCTATCAGTCCGGCCACGAAGGCGGTCAGTTTGTTTTTTTCCGGCAGGCGATGAAAGCGCCGCAAATACGTGAGACAAAAGAAATTCAACATATTCCATCTTTACCGCCGAAAATATCCGTACAAACGATGAACCTCCCGCCCAATCTTGCTTTTGAATTAAAAAATGTAGAAAAAACCATCGAGGCGCTTAAAATCCAAATCCAGGATTTAAACGATATGATTCTAGGCGCCAGCATTGCGACGATCGGCGAAATTAACAATAAGCTTAGGAGCGATTACAAAAAATTAGACGCGCTGGAGCAGCGCAAACAGGAAATTCTTGACCAAGCCGCGCCAACTACGCGCGGAGGCGAACCGGCCTTGGCGCACGCCCCTAAACCCGCCGCTCGCTCGCCACAGCCCAAAAAGCCAGTTCAGCCCGGCCTCATCAAACTGCCCGAAATGATTTTCGTAAAAGGCGGCGCTTTCAAAATGGGCAGTAATGACGGCGAAGAAAGAGAAAAGCCGGTCCATACCGTTACGTTGGACGATTTTTATATTGGAAAATACCCCGTAACGCAAAAAGAATGGATCAACTTCATGGGCAGTAACCCTTCAAGTTTTAAAGGGGACTTATTGCCCGTCGAGCAGCTTAGTTGGGGCAACGCGCAGAATTTTTTAGGGAAACTGAACCAAAAAACGGGTAAAAAATTCCGTTTGCCGACTGAAGCGGAATGGGAATACGCGGCGCACGGCGGCGCTCAGTCGAAAGGGTTTGCATATAGCGGTTCTGATAGTCTACAAGACGTGGCTTGGTATTACGGGAATTCAGAAAAAACAACTCATCCGGTCGGTCAAAAAGCGCCTAACGAAATGGGTATTTATGATATGTCCGGCAATGTATGGGAATGGTGCAATGATCGGTATGTCGGCTACGATAGCAGCGCTGACGTCGATCCTGTCAGTACTGTTTTAAGTAATCCGACTGGCGCTTTTAAGGGTGCGTACCGCGTGATTCGCGGCGGCAGTTGGCTAAACTATGCGAAGTACTGCCGCGTCTCGTACCGGATCCGCTACGCGCCGACGAACCGGGATTATGCTTTGGGGTTCCGTCTCGCTTCATCCCTATAGTTTAGGATCGGCCGTTCGGCTTGACCGTGAGCTAAAAAAAAAGAAAAAAAGATAAGATTGAGCGAAATGGAGCAGGCAGAGGGAGCAGGAGGCAGGGATTTTGACGGGTCTGAACCGGGATTTTAGGAAGATTTTACAGATTTTTGAGATATGGGGCAAGGAGGCGATAATTGGTTGTCTAAATGGATCTTTAGAATCTGTTGAATCTCAAATATCCCGGTTCAGACAAAGAGGCGCGTCGTCTGAATCAGGATTTTCAGGATTTTAGGATAGACAGGATATGCGAGCAAGCGCGGCGGTTGAATGTCCGTAGGGTATCCCAAAAATCTGTAGAATCCCCCGAAAATCCCGGTTCAGACATGGGCGTTAAGGACAAAAGGCACCTCCGACCCATTCAATTTTATGGAAATGTTAAAAGGGATGGTAAAAAGTGTCCTATAAATTCAGCTACTGAAATAATTTGGCTGTTCTTAAGAGATTTGGTTCAGAACGTCTTCTTCCGAAGTAAAACCCGCTTTTTCGGCATATTTGCGTAAAGCGGCGCGGCGATTTTCTATATTTCTTAATCGAAAATACAATTCTATTAACTCCCCGACTAACTTGGAAACGGGAATGTTTTTCTGAGTCGCCTCTGTCACAAGTGCGCGCTCCGTTGTTTCAGTCAATTGAACCAGGATATCCATCTTAATTTTTTATACAAATTTAACTTCTTTTACCGGATAAAGCAAGGTAATGTAAATCCTAAAAATCCAACTCCAAAGAATCTCCCGGCTTCAACTTCCCATGCCCGTTCCCATTCAGCGACGGCGGCGCAACCTCCGCGTCGCCTCCTTCAAAAATCTCCAGCGCCGGTTTAGAGGACGGCGGCGGCGCGACCTTTTTTTCCTGAATAGCCGTGAGTTTTTGATCGACTAGTTTATTGCCCAGCGCTTTCCAGCCTTTGACGTCCACAAAATTGCCGAGGGCGGCGTCGCCTTCCAGTTTTTGATTTTTGACTTTGTAGGCGTAATGGACCTGCGGGTTCGGTTCCGCCGAAGCGAAGAATAGTTTCGAGTTCTTATGGTCGGTCAGGTAGTTGAATTTTTGGTTGAGGGTCGAGGTTTCTATTTTAAACCGCTTAACCATCGTCCACTCTTTCAGGCCGTCAAAATAAACGGCGCAAACGACCGTTTCGGGCGTAGATTTGCCGATGAAATAAAGATCGGCGGGTTCAAAGCGGCGGTTCATCTCGAAATCGCTCAGTTCGTAGGTTCCGTCTTTGAAGAGGAGCAGCAGGGCGTCGCCCGTGTCGAACTCGCCGAGCAGCCGGCCGCGGGCGTCGTGGTTGAGTTTGCCGCTCACTTCGTCCATCCAGATGCGCTTGGCGCCGATGGTCGATTTGCCGGCTTCTTTTTGCGTGATCTTGCGGACGGGATATTTAGCGACGATGTTGCCTTTCGCGCCGCGTCCCTTGATTTCCAACTGGCTAAAATCAAACTCGAGGCTTTTGATGCGGGCGGTCGCGTTTTGTGAAAGTTGTACGGTGACGATTTCGGATTCGCCGTTGGGGTTCTCCGTAAAATAGAGTATTTTAGAGTGGTCGGTTCCCTGCGTCATGTCGTATTCCGTGTTCCGGGTGATGGCCGTCACGTTGAATCGTTTGCCGTAGCTGACGCCGGATGCGCCGTCCGAATAAATCAGGTTATAAGTAGTGCGCTCGTCCGCTTTTTTCCAGACGGCGATGTGGATCACGTCTTTACCGACAAACACCTTGTCGGCAATTTTGACCACCTGGAATTTACCGTCCTTTCTAAACACGATGACGTCGTCGATGTCCGAGCAGTCGGCAATAAACTCGTCTTTTTTCAAGCCCATGCCTATAAAACCGTCTTTGCGGTTGACGTAGAGTTTGGCGTTGTTGGCCGCCACTTCCGCCGCCTGAATGGAGTCGAACACTTTTAGTTCGGTTTTGCGTTCGCGCCCTTTGCCGTATTTTTTCAGCAGGTCTTTAAAATACTGTATGGCGTATTCCGTCAGGTTATCGAGATGCGCTTTGGTTTCAGCGAGTTCTTCCAGCAATTGTTGGAGCGCTTCGTCCGCCGCAAACTTATTGTATTTGGAAATGCGCTTGATGCGGATCTCGGTCAGCTTTGCCAGATCCTCCTCAGAGATTTCGCGCAGCAGCCGCAGCCTTTTATCGCTCGCCGGCGACGCGTCGGCGGGCGTCGTAACATAGCGGCGCAACTCGGCGCGGATGATTTGTAGCGAGGCTTCCCAGCTTTCCGCTTCTTCTATTTCGCGGTAAATGCGGTTCTCAATAAATATTTTTTCGAGACTGGCAAAGTGCCATTTCTCTTCGAGTTCCGATTTTTTAATCTCCAGCTCGCGGCGCAGAAGTTCTTTGGTTTGTTCGGTACTGAGCCGGAGGGCTTCATTGACCTCCATAAAGACCGGGCGCTCGTTGTCCACGATCACGCAGCAATTAGGGGAGATGGACGTCTCGCAATCCGTAAAAGCGTAGAGCGCGTCGATAGCCACGTCCGGCGATACGCCGGGCTGGAGTTCGATGGCGATTTCGAGTTCCTGAGCGGTATTGTCGGTGATTTTCTTGATTTTGATCTTCCCTTTTTCGGAAGCTTTGACGACGCTTTCAATCAGGTCGCCGGTCGTCACGCCGTAAGGAATTTCTTTAATCAGCAGCAGGTTTTTCTGGCCAATTTCGATGCGGGCGCGGACGCGGATCTTGCCGCCCCGCATCCCGCCGTTGTAATTGGTAGCGTCCGCCATGCCGCCGCCCGGAAAATCGGGCAGGATATTGGTTTTCTTTCCTTTCAGGACGTCAATGCTTGCCAGGATTAGTTCGATAAAATTATGCGGCAATATCTTAGTGGAAAGTCCGACGGCAATCCCCTCTACGCCTTGCGCCAGTAAAAGCGGAAATTTCACGGGCAAATTGACCGGTTCCTTCCGGCGGCCGTCGTAGGAAAGACCCCAAACAGTGGTTTGCGGGTTGAAACCCACCTCCAGCGCGAATTTAGAAAGCCGGGCTTCGATGTACCGCGCCGCCGCCGCGCCGTCGCCGGTGCGCGCGTCGCCCCAGTTGCCCTGGCAGTCGATCAGTAAATCTTTTTGTCCGAGGTTGACGAGGGCGTCGCCGATGGCCGCGTCTCCGTGCGGGTGATACATCATCGTTTGTCCGATAATGTTGGCGACTTTATGATAGCGGCCGTCGTCCATATCGCGCATGGCGTGCAGGATGCGCCGCTGAACAGGTTTTAGCCCGTCTTCAACGCCCGGAACCGCGCGTTCCAAAATAACGTAGGAGGCGTAGTCCAGGAAATAATCCTGGTACATGCCGTCGAGGGTCAGAACGCGGTCTTCCCCGCTGTTGGATAATACTTCTCTCATTCGTTGCCGGTCATAAAGGAAAACGCCGAACGGGACGACCCCGCGCGGAAAATTTGCGCAAAATAAGCGATTTTGAAACAAATATACAAATTAATTTCTAAAAAACAACTAATTGTTTTGAATAGAAGAACTTAATTAGTTATTCTAAACAAGTTCTACGAGTTGTTTGAATAACTGTTTAACTGTTTTCTGTAAAAGTTAGCGATCAGCCGGTCTTTCCTAAAGCGTTGCGTTATTTGCCAATGCCCGCCTCCGTTTAACGCGTTTTTCATTACCTGAATCTTAACTTTCAAAAACCTATATTTTTTAGCGTAGAAGCGGCATAGTTAAGAAATTATATGCTATATCTTTGTATTTAATCCTTAACCTCTTTAAACTTGGTTGCGCGAACGGCGTCTATAATAAAGCAAAGGGTTAGTTCAGATATAAAAGAAAGTCAATATCATCATTCGCTTATATTTTAAGCCAATTCATCGTCACATAACCGCCTTTCGTCTCCTTTTATATCTATAAATTTTTCTTATTTTCCGCTATTTTAACTTAACTCGACACTTTTACCAATCCTTCCAAATTAAAAACGAGCAAGATTGATAGGAAGATCGCGTAATTTTTCTGAACAAACGAAATTGTTTTATACTCAGCGACCATTTACAATTCATCATTTACCATTAATTAACTCACTTCACAACGCCGGAAATTCATGACAGAATTTACTACAACCAGTGAAAACAAAAGCAGGATGCGGCCCGTAGCGGGGCTGACGCCTTACGCCGGCCCTTGGGGGAAAGACCAGGTTGCCCGCCTGCTTAAACACGCCATGTTTGGCGCCACCAAAGCGGATGTCGATTATTTTAGCGCTAAAACCTTGAGCGAGACGGTCGCCACGCTACTGACCGTTCCGGCTGCCGCGCCCGCGCCGCCGCTCAATAACTATTCTACGGGTGCCGACCCCAAAAACACCGATCCCAACGTTCCTTTGGGTAAAACCTGGGTAAGCGTGGCGGACAACAATTTTAACGCTCAGCGCATTTCTTCTTATAAAGCCTGGTGGATCGGTCTGATGGCTACCCAAACCCGGAGCTTTCAGGAAAAAATGGTCCTGTTCTGGCATAACCATTTTGCCACCGAAACCAATAACAACCCCGCCCGCTATGCGTATGTTCACAATGTCACGCTGCGCCGCAACGCCCTGGGCAATTTCAGAACCCTGGCCAAAGAGATTTCCGTCGACCCGCTGATGCTTCGTTTCCTTAACGGTTATAAAAACGTCAAAGGCGTCGCCCCCGACGAAAACTACGCCCGCGAGTTGCAGGAATTATTTACCGTAGGCAAAAATGCCGACGGAACAACCCTCTACACCGAAAGCGACGTGCAGGCCGCCGCGCGCGTCCTGACCGGTTATACCATCGACGATAAAAACGTTAAAGGCGTTTTTGTGCTGGACCGCCACGACACGACCAATAAACAATTCTCCGCTTTTTACGGCAATAAACTAATTAAAGGATTAACGCCGGACAAAACCGCCGCTTCCATCGCCGCCGCTACCGTAGCGGGCGCCGCAGAACTGGATCAAATGCTCGATATGATTTTTGCCGCCAAAAGCCCCGCTTCGGCGTCCAATACGACCGTCGCCGCTTATTTGGTTCGCAAAATCTATCGTTTTTTCGTGTATTATAACATCGACGCGACCGTCGAAGCCAACGTTATACAACCTCTTGCGACCATTTTTACGAACAGCAAGTTCGAGATCAAGCCTGTTTTGCAGGCGCTGTTCACGAGCCAGCATTTTTTCGACGCCGGCCTGAAAGGCTCGCTGATTAAGTCGCCGACTGAATCAGTCGTGGGTACGGTGCGCGAGTTTAATGTCGCTTTTCCCGGCGCTACCGACTATCTTTCGCAATACGCTATGTGGAACCAATTGGTTTATCAGGCGAGCAACCAGGGTCAAAATATTGGCGACCCGCTCAACGTTGCCGGCTGGGCGCCCTATTACCAGGTTCCTTTATATCACGAACTTTGGATAAATACCGACACCCTTCCTTTGCGCTATACTTTTGGCGATACCCTCATTGGCGCCGGTTATGCCGCCGCGCCCTACCACATGGTCATCGACCCGATTGCTTTTACTAAAATGTTCTCCTCCGCTGCCGATCCAACCCAGTTGGTGAACGATCTGCTGGCATTTTTATACCAGTTGCCCGTTCTGCCCGACGTGGTAGCCGTCATGAAAGCGACGCTCGTAGGGACCGTCGCCGACCATTACTGGACCGATCTGTGGAACCAATACCTGGCCAAACCGGAAGACGCAGCCACTATTAAACTGGTAAAATCCAAACTGTCCGCATTGTATAAACACCTGTTGGATCAGCCCGAGTATCAATTGGCGTAATTCCATTCCGCCGCCCCCGTTCATAAAACCAAAAATTGACGGACGACTGAATTATTGACCAGCCTTATGTTGTATTAAATCATTCATCATTCATCATTCATCATTTTCTATTACGCTTTCACTCAATCGCCAGATATGAAAAGGAGAAATTTTATTAAAAGCGCCGCGCTGGGAGGAGTTTTACCCACCGTCGTCAACGGACTTTCGCTCCAGGCAGTGGCTGCCACGCCCATGTTGCAAGCTTTGGCAAACGCCGCCGTCAATACCGACCACGTGCTCGTCATTATCCAGATGGGCGGCGGGAACGACGGTCTGAACATGGTGTTGCCCCTGGATCAATATTCCAAACTATCCGTCGCGCGCGCCAATATCCTCGTGCCGGATACTAAAGCGCTGAAACTCAACGGCGTGACCGGAACCGGCCTGCATCCCGCCATGACGGAAATGCAGACTTTATTCAACGCCGGGAAATTACGAATCCTACAGGGCGTTAGTTATCCGCAGCCGGATTTTTCGCATTTCCGCGCGACAGATATCTGGATGACCGGCTCCGACTCGACGCAGGTATTGACCACCGGCTGGGCGGGACGTTATCTGAACGCCGAGTTCGCCAATTATCCGGTCGGCTATCCAAATGCAACGATGACCGACCCGCTCGCCATACAGTTGGGAACGGTCGTTTCTGAAACTTTTCAGGGGCCTGTCGGGCCGATGGGAATTGCACTCACTAATCCGACCAGCGTATATAATATCGCAAACAACATCACCGATCCGGCTCCGGCAGGATACGGCGGACATGAATTGACCTTTATTCGCAATGTCGAGCGCCAGGCTGCTGCCTATAGCGGCGTGGTTTCCCAAGCTTTCTTAAAAGGCTCCAATGCGGTGACTTATCCCGCAAAAAGCGCTTTGGCCGCTCAGTTGCAGTTGGTCGCGCGCCTCGTCAAAGGCGGTTTTAAAACGCGCATTTATATGGTTGGTTTCGGTAGTTTCGACACCCATTCCAGCCAGGTCGACGCCGCCGATCATACGACGGGCCGCCATGCCGCATTATTGGCCGAGCTTTCGACGTCCGTCGGCGCTTTCCAGTCGGACATTGAAAAACTGGGCGTACAGGATCGGGTGATCGGTATGACCTTTTCAGAATTTGGCCGACGCATCAAGTCCAACGACAGCCTCGGCACCGACCACGGCGCAGCGGAGCCGATGTTCGTTTTTGGAACCAAAGTAAAAGGCGGCATGCTGGGAACCAACCCCGTTATTCCCGCCGCCGCGACGTCCAACGACAATGTGGCCATGCAATATGATTTCCGTTCGGTCTACGCTTCCATTTTACAAAACTGGTTTTGTGTGCCGACCGCCGAATTGAATACCGTGCTGCTTAAAAACTACCAGTCGCTGCCTATTTTGACCAGTACCTGCGGAACAGGCGCCGGCGAATCCGGCTCCGACGAATACTTTAATAATGTCGCCGCCGGCAAACCGGTGATCAGCAGCTACCCGAATCCGTTTACTTCCTCGACGACCATTGATTTTGAAACCCAGGGCGGCCATACAATGGTTCAGATCTTCGACGCGCAGGGCCAGATCGTTGCCGTTCCGGTCGACGGTTTCTACGACGCCGGTAAATATAAGGTCAGGTATGAAGGCGACCGTCTGCCGACCGGTCTGTATTATATACGTCTACAAAACGGCGCGGTGCAGCAGGTCAAATCTTTAGTGAAAGTGCGGTAATTAAATAATCTTTCATAGGACGAAACGCTTCATCAACAAAATTAAACCGGTAGGCGTAATTTTGGCCGTTCTCTTTCGTTAAGTAAAAAGGCGATTAAACGCTCCGTTCAAAACCGGTTTATTTTCGCCTTCCCGCAACATAACAATCCTACTTTTATTTACTCACTTTTCAAGCGCACTTAGGATATCTACCTTTACAACCGCAATATGAACAAAGGCGCCTTCTGCAAAATTATTTGCCTCTGTCTGATCGGACTTTTTATATACGCTCCCGACGCCCGCGCGCAACTCGCGCCCGTAAACGACGATTGCAACACCGCTCAATTTATTCCATTAAAAGGGTTGAAAACCTGCGGCGATTATTCTTCGCTCCAGGCGACCCCTTCCGGCTTTAGCCCGCCCGCTTGTTTTAGCGGCGCCGGTAACGACGTATGGTTTAGTTTTACCGCCCTTGGAACGGAGGCCAATATTGCCGTATTTGGCGCCGGCGCCGGAAATTATACCTTAAAACAGCCCGAAGCCGCCCTATATCATGGCGATTGCGCGGCGTCCATCGAAGAACTACGCTGTGTTTCAGGGCATAAAAGTACGGTCGAATTAATTAAAGGCGGTCTGTTTATTGGCGAGCGCTACCTGATCAGAATACAGGGCGTCAATGGCGCAACCGGTACTTTCCAAATGTGTATCACCAATTATAATCCGCCCGCCACGTTTGACGCCGATTGTATCACCGGGCCTGTCCTCTGCGATAAATCCCCTTTCGGGGTTCATACCCTGACGGGCGCCGGGAAAGACAATACGGAACTCAACGACGCCCCCTGCTTCAGCGTCGGTTCCGGCGCCAACGCTGAAAACGCGTCCACCTGGTTTAAGTGGACCTGCGACCAACCCGGAACGCTGACCTTCAAACTGACTCCTTTTTTCCTCGGCGACAGCACAGACAACCTCGGCGACGATATAGATTTTGCCGTATATGAATTGCCCAATGGGGTCGATAATTGCAAAGGTAAAACCATCCTGCGCTGTGAAGCTGCTGGCCCTTATATAGATCCGATGACCAATACCACCCTTGCCGACGCCAAACGTTGCATGGGCGCTACGGGCCTGAGCGACTCCGGGAACGGCGTTACCGAACCGCCCGGCTGCGACCATAGCGTAACGCATACGAACTTTTTGCAGTCGCTTCAGATGCAGGCCGGCCATAGTTACGCGCTGGGGGTGAATAATTTTAGTAATACGGGCAACGGATTTTCCGTAGAATTTGGCGGTACGGGTACCTTCTTAGGTCCTAAAGCTAAAATTACTATTAATAAAGCCGATAAAAAATATTGCCTCGGGGAAAACGTCATTTTTTCTGATAAATCAACTTTTGCGCTGGGGCAGATCGTCAAACGGCATTGGGTATTCGGGAACGGCGCTTCCATCGATACCATCAACGGAGCGGGCCCTTTCTCTGTGTATTACAAAACGCCGGGCTGGAAAGCGGTTATTTTAGCGATCACGACCGACCGCGGCTGCGTGACAACCACTATCATCGACTCCATATATATTGCGGCTTTTCAATATGATACGATGATCCGCAAACCAACCTGCTCGGGCGGCGCCGACGGCATGATCCGTTTGCGCGTGACCAATTGCGGCAGGGCGCCCATTAGCTATAACTGGGAAAAAACTGGCTATACGACGGTCGATTCCATTTCCCATTTATCCACCGGTTTGTATCAGGTCGTTGTGACCGACTCTTCCGCCGTTTATCACGACACGCTCAATTTTCAACTTAAAGAATTCCAGGTAGAACTCGACCCTGCTGCGCAGATTGTGCTGAATCCGCGGTGTTTTGGTCAAACAGACGGTATTATACAGCTTAAACCGATCACCGGAAAACAGCCTTTCCGGTTTAACTGGTTCGACGGGCGGGGATATATTTTTAATAGTTCCAAAGGCGGCCTCGGCGAAGGACAGTATAATGTCGACGTGGTTGACAGCAACCAATGTCACGGCTCTTTTTCCTTTAATATCACCGTGCCGCCCCTGTTACAGGTTTCGGTCGACACTTTCAATATTACTTGTTTTGGCAGATCGGACGGCAAAGCCGTCGCGCACGCTGCCGGCGGGGTCGGCGGATACAGTTACAACTGGTCCAATGGAAGCGTTAATCCGACTGCCGACGGCCTTGCCGCCAAACAATATGAACTGACGGTCATCGACTCTAACGGCTGCCAGGCCATTGGCGGCGCTTTCATCAGGACGCCGCCCGAATTACTCATTGACACGGTCAGTTTTATTTCTCCTAAATGTTACGGCGACTCCACGGCTTCGCTTTCTATCGAAGGATCGGGAGGAACGCCGCCTTACCGGTACAGCATCGACGGCGTCCATTTTAAGGCGGATATGACCTTCTCAAAAATTCCGGCGCTGCGTTATGCGATCACTATCCGGGATTCTACAGGTTGTAAAACGTCCGAAATCATAGAATTGCCTCAACCTGAACCGATCCAGGTGAGCGCGGGGCCGGACGTGGACGTCGAATTGGGTTTTACAACTAACCTCCGTGCTATCGTGGTTCCGTCCAATAATTTATATACTTTTCTGTGGTCGCCCCCGGATTCCATTTCCTGTATCAAATGCCCGGACGTCCGGGTAGGGCCTACAAAAACGACGACCTACCACGTGGCCGTGCGGGATACCGCTAATTGTGCCGGATCCGCCGACGTGGTTGTTCGCGTCATCAAAAACCGCCCTATATATATTCCCAACGTTTTCACGCCAAACCACGACGGTCTGAACGACTTTTTTACGGTCTTTGGTAATCAGTCGGCGTTGTTTGTGAAAACTTTCAAAGTGTTTAACCGCTGGGGCGGTTTGGTGTATTCCGCAGAAAATTTTCCCCTCAACGATGAACGGGTAGGGTGGGATGGCTCTTTCAACGGCCAGCCGCTGCCGCCCGACGTGTTCGCTTATTTTGCGCTGGTGCATTTTGTCGACGGCGAAGAAATTATGTATAAAGGAGACGTCACGCTGATCAGGTAAAAAATAAACAACGTACTGATTTTCATAACTTATTTATAATTAATGCGAATAATGGATTGAAAAAGTGCAAGAAGGGCTCCGGGACGATAGCCCCGAAAACCGGAAGCGAACATAACAGGCGCGCAGCTCCTTCTATCCCGGAAATCCCGGCCCCGCCGCCCCTTTATCCTTGGCAGCCGTTTGTTGTCCGTCAACCCCTTGAGTCATCTGTAAGCCGTGTATAAGCCGTACTCAAGCCGTGTATGCTGCATACACGGGTCGGGTCTGACCCTCATCCCGGACGGCAGTCAATTTGAGGAAAGGGATAGTTTTACCTGTTGCGCGTATTATATACGGAACTTACGGCCATTTGAACGCCGCGCATAATAATGTGATCCTGGCCCCCTCGCATTATATGGCCAATTCTCATGGTTACGAATGGCTGATTGGCCCCGGGAAATGCATCGACACGTCAAAGTTTTTTGTGATCGCAACCGAGTTGTTTGGGAACGGGCGTTCTTCTTCGCTTGGCAATACGCCGGAACCTTTTCATGGCCCGCGCTTTCCATTAATGTCAATCCGGGATAATGTGCAAGCTGTCCATCAATTGTTAACCCAGAAGTTAAACGTAAATCATGTCGTTGCAATTATCGGCTTTTCTATGGGCGCCGAGCAGGCATTTCAGTGGGCTGTCAGTTATCCGGCATTTTCAGATAAAATAGTAGCGACGAGCGGGACGGCTAAAAACTATCCGCACGGCGTCATCCGGCTCGAAGGGCAGATTGCCGCCCTAACTGCCGACGCGGGTTTCAAAAACGGAGATTACAAAACGCCGCCCGTAAAAGGGCTGGAAGCTTTTGCAATGGTCTGGACCGGCTGGCTTTATTCGCAGGAATGGTGGAGACGGGAACTTTGGCGCGCTTCCGCTCCAAAAGGGACCACGTTTGAACAAATAGAAGAACAGTATCGAAGCCATTTTATTCCGGGGGCCGACGCCAACAACCTGATCCTGCAAATGCGTATCTGGGAACATCATGATATTGGCGGAACCAAAGGCTTCGATGGCGACGTCGAAAAAGCGCTGCGGTCTATCCGGGTCCCCGTGCTTTATATGCCTTCCGAAACGGGCTTGTATTTCCCCGTTGGAGATGCGCGGTACGAAGCCGGTTTTATCCCGCATGTGTTGTTCCGGCCAATTCCTTCCTTATGGGGGCATACCGCAGGCGCGGCGAGCAATCCGGCGGACGCCAAATTCTTAAATGATCAGATCGGCGCTTTTCTGAAGTAAAGGATAAAAATCTTTCCAGTATATACTTAATCTGCCATTTTGTCGCTTCTGATAGGCTGGTATAAAATCTGCTTATAACAAGTAGCGCATTCCAACGTAAATAAATCTTATCTTTGGGGCGCAAAAGAAAATATAGCGCCCGCGAAAACGGTTTTATATATAGTAAGGGGCGGCGAAGTTCGCGCCTGATTTTCCCGCATTCAGACCATAGAAAAATAAACGATGTTAAATTTTATAAAGAAATTAATCGGCGGCTCCAAGCAGGATCGGGAGGTCAAAGCATTTACCCCGAAAGTGGAAGAGATCAACCGGTTCGCCGAATCCTACCGCAACTTCAGCCACGACGAACTACGGAATAAAACCTGGGAGTTCCGCGAGCGTATAGAAGAGTACTTACGCGATTTCGACGCCGAGATCATCCGCGTCAACGACGAGGCGGGAATCGCCGAAGATTTTGCCCATAAAGAAGACCTGTATAAACAGGTGGACGCGCTTCGCAAAGAACGCAACGCCCACTTGGAGGACGTCCTGATGGAACTATTGCCTGAAGCGTTCGCTGTAGTCAAAGAAACCGCGCGCCGCTTTTCGGAGAACGAAACCCTGACCGTGACGGCCACCGACCACGACCGAAAAATGGCCGGTAAAGGGAAAACGTATATCCAGATCGACGGCGAACAGGCGCATTGGAAAAACCGGTGGATGGCGGCGGGCGGAGAAGTAGTCTGGAACATGGTCCATTACGACGTGCAGTTGATCGGCGGGATGGCTTTGCACGCCGGCAAAATTGCAGAGATGGCGACCGGCGAGGGTAAAACTTTGGTTTCTACGCTCCCGGCTTACCTCAATGGGCTGTCCGGCCAGGGCGTTCACATCGTCACCGTCAACGATTACCTGGCGCGACGCGACGCCGAATGGAACGGGCCGATCTACGAATTTTTATTCCTGACGGTGGATTGTATTGACAAATATCAGCCGCATACCGAAGAACGCCGCAACGCTTACCTCGGCGACATTACCTACGGCACCAATAACGAATTCGGTTTCGATTACCTGAGGGACAACATGACCCACTCGCTCGACGAAATGGTGCAACGCCAACACCATTACGCGATGGTCGACGAGGTCGATTCCGTCCTCATCGACGACGCTCGTACTCCGCTGATCATTTCAGGTCCCGCTTCTGCCGGCCAGGAAGAACAGGAATACATCGCCCTGAAGCCGGAAGTCGAGCGGCTCATCGCCGCGCAGCGCAAGATATCTACGGACTTTTTGACGCAGGCGAAGAAATTATTCAGCGAAGGCAAACCGGGCGTTGAAGAAGGTCAGGCTGGTCTGGCGCTGTTGCGCGCGCACCGCGCGCTGCCAAAAAACCGTCCGCTCATTAAATTCCTCAGCGAGGAGGGCGTCAAAGTAGCGCTCCAGAAAGCGGAAAATTATTATATGCAGGAGCAGTCGAAACACATGCACATTGCCGACGAACCCCTGCTGTTCACCATCGACGAGAAGAACCGCAACGTGGAACTGACCGAGCGCGGCACGGAGTTCATGGCCAAAGGCCGCGGCGACGCCCAGTTTTTTACGCTGCCCGACCTGGCGGGAAAAATGATGGAGATCGACGCCGACCCTGAAATAGAGCCGGAAAATAAACTGGCCGCAAAAGACCAGTTGGCGCAGGATTTCTCCATCAAATCGCAACGCCTCCACTCCATCAGCCAATTGCTGAAAGCCTATACCTTGTTTGAAAGGGACGAAGAATACGTCGTGACCGAAGAAGGGGAAGTTAAAATTGTGGACGAGCAAACGGGCCGTTTGATGGAAGGCCGCCGTTATTCGGACGGTCTGCACCAAGCGCTTGAAGCCAAAGAGAACGTCAAAATCGGCGAGATCACGCAGACTTACGCGACTGTCACGCTGCAAAATTATTTCCGGATGTACCATAAACTCTGCGGGATGACCGGTACGGCGGAAACGGAAGCCAGCGAATTCTGGCAGATCTATAAGCAAGATGTCAGCGTGATCCCGACCAACCGGAACATTACCCGGAAGGATGAGGAAGACCTCGTATATAAAACCGCGCGCGAGAAATACAACGCGGTTATTGAAGAAATCGAAAAACTGACCGCCGCCGGAAGACCGGTACTGGTGGGGACGACTTCGGTCGATATTTCTGAAAAAATGAGCCGGATGCTTCAGTTGCGCGGCGTCAAGCACAACGTGCTGAATGCCAAACAGCACCAGCGCGAAGCGGAGATCGTGGCCGACGCCGGAAAAGCGAGC
>JBBRMZ010000117.1:0-15694 GCA_038230555.1 Chitinophagales bacterium | reverse complement strand
TCGACAAAGCTAAGCTGGAAACTGGCGTTGTTTTGGATAAGGTCAACGCCTTTTTCCAAACCGACTGGCCTAAATACCAGCAAAAAGTAGAAGCGGCAAAATATTCGCTGTTCAAAAAATACGACGCGATCAAGTTGGATTAGGTAGTAAGCTATCAGCCGTCAGCAATCAGCTTTTAATTTAGTTTTTATATCAATCTTTGCGATTTTAAAAGTTGAATAGTTGAGTTGAAATAATCCGCAACAAGTAGGGACAGGTCGCGACCTGTCCCTACTTGTTGCGACCATAAAATCCGGGAAATGGATTCGTTCACGATCGGGCTATTCACATTAGACCCCTTTCGGGGTCGGCGGAGTTGAAGGCAGGTTGGAAAGTTAAAAAGCCATGTTTGTCAAACGCGGTCAGGATTTGGTTTCTTTCCTGTAAAAGACGTCCGGCGGCTTGCCGGTTCCGTTTTTTCCATAACCGGAACCGGCTAACCTGCGCAAGCGACTGAAAGCGCTGAAGCCAGTCCCAGGCGAAAAGTCCCGACGGGATCAGCGCCAGAGCAAAGATCCAGGCCGCCGGACGCGAATGAATATAATGAGCAAATAACCGGATTTCCAGGAAATAAAACAATGGCAAGAGGACCAGCGAACTCACGTATTTAATAGTAGAGGTATATCCCTCGAAAACGTTCATTTTTTTGACCAGCCAGTTGGCAATGAAGGCCTGCGCGCCATTGGTCGCCGCGCCGAACAAGAAAACCGGGAATCCCAAAACCAATAACAAGGGGGTCGGCGTATCACGCTCACGCTGTCCGGCGTCGACGGCTGCGTCCGTTAAATGGAGGCTCTCGAGTTGAAGCAGGTAATCTTCCAGCCGGGCTTTAAACGCGCCGAAAGCGCCCGCGTCGTCGGCTTCCCATGCGCGGATCTTTTCCAAAATCGACCGGCTGCGGTGAAAAGCAGGTTCTATTTCGAGCGGTTCTTCAGTTTGTACGACAGTTTCTATTTTTTTTAGGAATTCATCTTCCGGTATATCGCGGCAATTGATCGTCAGGTTTTCTAACCGGGCTTTGATCACTTCGGTGAGCAGGCGGACGGCTTCGCGCGGGTCGTTGCGATAGGTTTCGAGGTAATCTGCGGCATTAATGGTTTCGCCGGGGCAGAGGAGCGCGGCGCTGCGAAACTCTTTAGGGGCGCTGTAAGTCAGTCCGACGGGCAAAATTTTGAGGGGAATATCATATTTGGAAACGGCGCTCAAAGCAATGCGCGCGGCGCCGGTTTTACATTCGTGGATCTGGCGCTCGAGCCAGCTCGTTCCTTCCGGCGCGATAAAAATATTGCCGCCTTTTGCCAGGTGTTCGTCGCATTTTTTAAAACTATCTTCATTGTTGAGCCTAACGCCGTCGCCGACGTCCAAAGCGCGCTGGACCGGGATGCAATATAAACGGGTCAGCAGAAAATTGGTGACGGGGTTTTTAAACAATCCGTAGTTGGCGACCAGGAATACCTGTTCGCGTATAAAAATGACTTCCATCAGCGGGTCCAATAAAGTATTCGGATGATTGCTGACCAGCAGATAAGGTCCGCGCAGTTTCATGGCTTTTGGATCCGAGTTCACAATTTTCCGAAAATATATGCGGAATGTTACCCAGATCAGGCCGCGTAAAAAATAATAAAACGCTTTCAGGAACATAAGGAGGCTATCAGTTATCAGCTATCAGCCGTCAGCTTTTTTAATGTTTATCAATTAATGAAGCAGGTTTTTAAAGCCGTTTTGCCGTTCATGTATTTATGCTAAACAGGAGTTTCGACAACGACGGCAGGGGCGACTCCGCCGAGCCCTGTTTTCAATGTTTTACCTTCCATTAAATACAGAATCCCGAAATACGCGCCAAAAAGCGGCGTATTTGCCAATAGCCGCGCCCAGGCCGGCCAATCAGGAAGCTGGGTTTTTATTATATCGCTGACAAAATACAAGGCCAGGGCCAGCGCGACGTAAGTGATTAGCCGCCGGAGCGGGTAAGGCACGGGATAATATTTTGTCCCCAACCAGTAGCTGGCCGCCGCCATCGAAAAATAACAGATCAGCGTCGCCCAGGCGGAACCGAGATAACCGTAATGCGGTATCCATAAAATGTTTAGAACCAGCGTTATAACCGCTCCGCCGACGGACACCCAGGCGCCCAGTTTGGTCTTATCGGTCAGCTTATACCAGATGGCCAGATTGTAATAGACGCCCAGAAATAAATTAGCCATTAGCAGAATGGGAACTACCTGCAGCCCCTCCCAATAAGCGGGTTTGCGGATAAAATATTTGAAGACGTCAAGGTAAAGCGTTACCAGTAAAAAAATAGAGCAACAGACCACGACAAAATATTGCATGACCCGCGCGTACACCTGTTTAGCGTCCTGTTCTTTGGCGCGCGCGAAAAAGAAAGGTTCTGCGGCAAAGCGGAAAGCCTGGATAAACAGCGTGATGAGAATCGACAATTTGTAATTAGCGGCATAAATACCGGTTTGCTGTTCGGCGTAAGCCTGGTCAGGAATGAGTTCTTTGAGCAGGATACGGTCCAGCGTTTCGTTGATCATCCCGGCGAAACCCATGAAAATGAGCGGAAAAGAATACACGATCATCTCCCGCCAAAGAACTTTATCGAACCCGAACCGCAACAATCCGAACTCTTTAGAGAAAAACGGCAATACGACCAAACTGGAGATCAGGTTGGCAATGAACATATAGCTGATCCCGTATTCAGGATTGTAAAACAGCGCCACATCGCTCATACCGTGTTTAAGCAGGGCGGGGAAAAGCCAGAAAAACATCAGGTTTAGGACAATGTTGGTCAAAATGCTCAAAATCTTTAGCGAGGCGAATCGTCGCGGCTGATCTTTTTGGCGCAGCCATGCAAAAGGAATGGCCGTCACGGCGTCGGCGGCGAGAATGATGGCGAAATAGAAGAAATAGAGTTCCCGCCCTTCGTTCTTTGTCCAATGCGCCAGGGGAGAAGAAAAAAGGATCAAGAGCGCCGCCATTCCCGCCGACGAAAACAGCAGCGACGTCAGGGCCGTGCTGAACACCCGCTCTTTATCCTCCCGCGCGGAAGCGTAGCGGAAAAAAGCGGTTTCCATGCCGTAGGTAAATATGACCCCGGCAAAGGAAGCAAACGCGTAGAACCAGCTCGACACGCCGTATTCGCCCGTCGACAAACTGCCCGTGTAAAGCGGTACGAGCAAGTAGTTCAGCAGCCTGCCCACGATACTGCTCAATCCGTACACTGCGGTTTGGCCGGCTAATTTTTTGATAATGGACATAAAAAGGATAAGTCGCCGGAAATGATCTGGTATACATACCGACGGCTCAAAAATACAAAAATATGACTCGCCAGAGACTTTTAAGGATGAATAGCTACTATAAGTAATATTATTTATTATGAAGGCGCTAAGTCGCAGGCGGCTTTTACTTTTAGGTTGTAAGACAATTTTAGCCCCCCCTCCCCCGCGCCGTACGCGGGGGAGGGGGGCAGGACGTCTTTTATTTTTTTGAAAAAAAATAAAAGACGTCCCTTTTCCGGGTTTTTATTGGAAAAATCGCGGCGATTTAAGCTGCTTTAGCCATCTACTATTTGGCGTCACAAACATTGTCACAGAGCCAACTTTTTTAAAGGATCGACGAAAAATAAAAAATAAATCAGATTAATTCTACCAATCGCCGTTTAAAGGTTATAGAAAAATCGGTTATTTGCAACGTTATTTTACACCGATATTCCATATTGTATGCAATTCAGAGAAGTACAAAAATTTAATCAGCCGTGGATTTATTTTATTATCTACGCCGTGGCGGGTCTGTTCCTTTATTTTATTGTCAAACAAATCGTTTTTGGGATTCCGGTTGGGAATCATCCCATGTCCAACATTGCGCTTGTCTTCACGTTCCTAATTCCTTTAGGGTTGATTTTTTTGTTTCAAAGTTTTCAATTAACTACCTTAATGAACGCAGAGGGTATATTCATTGAATTTGCGCCTATGACTAAGAAAAAATTAAACTGGTCCGAAATCAAAAATTTAGAAGTTATTCAGTACGGGTTTGTCGGTTACGGGATCCGGGTAAGCTCAAAATATAATATTGTGTATAACACAAGCGGTAATAAAGGATTATTGATCACGCTTAAAAATGGCAGAAACGTATTGGTAGGAACTCAAAAAGAAGCTGATTTAAAAATGTTCATTAGTAAAAATGAAGCAGCGTTTCTACCTTAGCTATTCGTTATATCAATAAATTTAATAAAGATGAACTATAAAAACATGCTCTTTAAAATCGCTGGGAAACAAACAGGTATTCTTTATTATTTTTATTAGTTATATTTATGCTTATCATTTATATCCATTGTTTGACATATCTTTTTTGAAATAAATCTGCAATGTTCTCATTTTAAAAGAAATATGTTTTTTCTACGTACCTAAACCGCATTTTTTGCGTCTAAAAATAAACATAAAAAAACAATGGTTTTATTACGGGAAAGTATAAAGTAGTTGTAAGTTTGTATCAAATAAACGGAGCGCCTGAAAACTTTTAGCTTAAACGTTTGATCAACTTTACAACAGCTACACTTAACAACTAATTTTACAGTCATGGTCATTTTCTACGTTGCAGCGTTTGCTTTTATCATAGGCGCGCTTTTCTACTTTGTTACCGGTTTGGTCGCTCTCCGGAACAGACGGTCTCACTAAGAACCGGACGTTTATCTTTCCTGCCTGTTCCGGGCGTACAAGTCCGGAAAAAACTAATACGCTTCGTATTTGTTGTAATGCAGGTAGCGTAAGCATAAATGATGAAAGAAAAAGTATTAAAAAAACAAGCGTCCGCCCTAATTCCCACTGCCTGGGGTAATTTTAATTTAATCGCTTACGCTGAAAACGAAGAGGAGAAAACCCCTTCTTTGGCGTTGGTGCATGAACTTTTCACACCCGACCGACCAGCTTTTGTTCGCATTCATTCAGAATGTCTGACGGGCGATATTTTTCATTCCCGCCGTTGCGACTGCGGCGAGCAATTAGAGGCCGCCATGCACATTGCAAGCCGGGAGGCCGGCATTGTAATTTATTTGCGGCAGGAGGGCAGGGGCATCGGTCTCATTAATAAACTCAAAGCATATAATCTCCAGGACGCCGGTTACAACACGGCGGACGCCAATATCCATTTGGGTTTTGAAGCCGACGCCCGACATTATGAGGCAGCCATCGCCATTTTAAAAGACCTGAAGATCAGCCAGATCTACCTAATGACCAATAACCCGGCTAAAATAAATGAACTGGAAGCGGGCGGTATTGAAATAATAGAACGAATTCCGCTGATTACCGCGCCTAAACTGGAAAATGAATCTTATCTTCACGCCAAGCAAGACCTAATGGGTCATTTGTTAAACATGGAGAAAGAAGAATTAATTTGACCCTCCCATGCCAGACCCTATAGTAAATCCCGCTGCAACCATTTATTACGCTTAAACAATCAATCATGCCATTTTTTGGAATCCTATTGGTTTTAGGAGTTTTTGTTTTAATGAGCTGTTTTGTCACCGTGCAACAGGGGACCATAGCAGTCATTACCATGTTTGGAAAATATCAACGAGTCATGTATCCGGGTCTAAACTTCAAAGTTCCCATTCTGGAAGCGGTTTTTAAGCGCATCTCCGTACAGAACCGGTCGGCTGAACTGGAGTTTCAGGCCATTACCCGCGACCAGGCGAACGTGCATTTCAAAGCCATGCTGCTATACGCGGTGATAGACGATAGCGAGGAAATGGTGAAGAGCGTGGCCTTTAAATTCGTCGATGAAAGAAATTTCATGCAGGCGTTGGTCCGGACGGTGGAAGGCTCCATCCGCGGATTTGTGGCCACGCAAAAACAGTCCGAGATCCTGGCTTTAAGAAAAGAGATCGTAGAAGACGTCAAAGGTCAACTGGATCACGTGCTGATTACCTGGGGTTTTCACCTCATTGATCTGCAGCTCAACGATATTACGTTTGACGAAGCGATCACCCGCTCCATGGCACAGGTCGTGGCGTCTAATAACCTGAAAGCCGCCGCTGAAAACGAAGGCCAGGCTTTGTTAATCACGCGAACTAAAGGCGCGGAAGCGGAAGGAAACGCGATTAAGATCTCCGCCGAAGCTGAAAAAATAGCCGCGCAAATGCGGGGAGAAGGCGTCGCTTTATTCCGCCAGGAGGTGGCCAAAGGAATGACCGAATCGGCCAAAGAAATGGCGCAGGCCAATCTGGATTCTTCGCTTCTCTTATTTGCCATGTGGACGGAAGCTTTGAAACACTTTGCCGAACAGGGCAAGGGAAACGTCATTTTCCTGGACGGTTCTACAGAAGGGATGCAGCGCAGCCTGAAAGAAATGATGGGTTTGAACCAGCTCCATCTGACTGGCGCTCAAAAGTAAATTAGAAATGGCTCATACTATTGAACAAAAAGCAGAAGCATTCAAGCGGCTGTTGAATATCATGGACGATCTGCGCGAAAAATGCCCGTGGGACCGGAAACAAACCATCAAGAGCCTCCGCAACCTGACTATTGAGGAAACGCATGAACTTGCGGACGCCATCCTGGAAAACGACCTGAAAGGATTGCAGGAAGAATCGGGCGACGTGCTGCTCCACCTCATTTTTTACGCCAAAATAGCCGACGAACAGGGTGCATTCGATATTGCGGACGTCATCCATTCGCTTTGCGAAAAACTAATCCGGCGGCATCCCCATATTTACGGCGACGTCCAGGTGAATGACGAAGATGACGTCAAGCGCAACTGGGAACAAATTAAACTGACCGAAGGCAAAAAGAAAGTATTGGGCGGCGTGCCGGCCTCGCTGCCCGCCATGCTGAAAGCCTGGCGGATGCAGGAAAAAGTCGCAAAAGTCGGCTTCGATTGGGATCACCCCGAACAGGTTTGGGAGAAAGTGATGGAAGAGATCGGTGAATTCAGAGAAACCATAGACCAGGATTTGCCTTTTGACAAAAAAGAAGACGAGTTCGGCGACGTGCTTTTTGCGCTGGTCAACTATGCGCGGTTCCAGGGGATCGACCCGGAAAGCGCGTTGGAACGGACGAACCGGAAATTTAAAAGCCGCTACGAATACATAGAATCCAACGCCCCGAAACCGCTTTCCGAAATGAACCTCGCGGAAATGGACGCCCTGTGGGTGGAAGCCAAAGCGCTGGAACGAAAATGACGCCCGCCCCACCCGAAAATATCCCTCTACCTTGACGACAAACATTTTATACGACGCCGGCGTCCGGCTCTACGGAACCGGGATCCGCGTAGCCGCGTGGTTTGATCCCAAAGCCCGGCAATGGACGGAAGGCAGGAAAGGGCTTTTTGAGGAAATTGAAAAAGAACTTCGCCAACGAAGAGGCGATCATAAATTGATTTGGTTCCATTGCGCTTCTTTGGGCGAGTTTGAACAGGGACGCCCGTTAATCGAAGCGCTAAAAACCGCTTATCCGGCCTACCAGATCTTTCTTACCTTTTTTTCTCCATCCGGCTATTTGATCCGTAAGAATTACGCTTTTGCGGATTATGTTTTTTATCTGCCGCTGGATACGCCCGCTAACGCGCGTCGCATGGCCGTGCTAGTCCGGCCCGCAATGGCTATTTTTGTTAAATACGAATTTTGGGCGCGGACCTTAGAAGCGCTCCGGCTTCAAGGCATACCGCTGTTTTTAATTTCCGGTATCTTCCGAAAAGAGCAGATTTTTTTTAAGCCTTATGGCGGCTTTTTTGTTGGCACGCTACAGAATTTTACCTACTTTTTTGTTCAAAATCCATCTTCCCTGGAAGCGCTGCGATCTATTGGTTTCCAAAACGCGGAGGTAGCCGGAGATACGCGCGTGGACCGCGTCGCTTCTATCGGCGGAGAGGAAAAAGATTTAAGCGCTGTTAAAGCGTTTGCGCCCGACGGCGTCTTCCTTGTTTGCGGCAGTTCCTGGGAGCCGGAAGAAAAGATTGCCGCCGAATATTTGAAAATCGCTGCGGCGAGCGGGGAAAAGTGTAAAACCATTATTGCGCCGCATGACGTCGCAGAAACTCATTTAACGCGCTTGGAAAGTTTTTTGTCCGTCCCGTTTATCCGGTACTCGGAGGCGGTAAAAATAGTCGCCGTAAATCCGGCAGAAGCGCACCTTTTGTTGAAAGAGTATGAAGTTTTATTGATCGACTGCATCGGTTTATTATCTTCGCTCTACCGTTTGGGCAGAATTGCTTTTATCGGCGGCGGATTCGGTAAAGGGATACATAGTATTTTAGAACCCGCTTCGGCGGGTATCCCCGTTATTTTTGGCCCGCGTTATCAGAAGTTTGAAGAAGCGACTCAACTGATCGCCGACGGCGGCGCTTTCAGCATTCGTAATTTTCAAGAATTTGAAGCCGCTTTAAAAGCGTTGGAGGGCAAGGAGCAGTATCAAAAATCTGCGGATGCGGCCATTGGGTATATAAACCGGCAAAAAGGAGCGACGGAACGTATTCTGATGTATTTACGGGCTTATTTAACCAATTAAATGGAAATCTTCGACTCATTTCAAGGCGTCAAAATAATCGTTGTAGGCGACGTTATGATCGACCGGTATCTGCGGGGGTCGGCCACGCGCATTTCGCCGGAAGCGCCTGTTCCGGTCGTCGCGTTGGAAAGCGCGGAAGATCGTTTGGGCGGCGCGGCCAACGTGGCGCTCAATATTCAGGCGCTGGGCGCCGTTCCTTATTTGTTTAGCGTGGTGGGCGACGACCCGGACGGGGCGGCTTTTACGGCCCTGCTTCAAAAAAACGGTATGACGACGGACGGTATTATAACGGCGGCAGGCAGAAAAACGACGGTTAAAACCCGCATCGTGGCAGGCGCGCAACAACTATTGAGAATAGACCATGAAAGTTTAGAAGATATAGATGATCAGACGGCAGACGAACTGGTCGGGCGCGTTCAGTCATTTTTGACAGGCCAACCAACCGGCGCCCTTATTTTTCAGGATTATAATAAAGGCGTTCTGACGGAGCGGACTATCGGAGCCATTCTTCGCATGACTGATCTATTGAACGTTCCGACAGCGGTAGACCCCAAAAAAAAGAATTTCCTCGCTTACCAGAAAGCGACCCTGTTCAAGCCTAACCTGAAAGAAATCCGTGAAGCAAGCGCTTTCCCGATAGCGCCTACGGCGTCGTCGCTGGGGCAGGCGGCGGACTTTTTACGCGCAAAAATGTTAAATCGTTATATTATGATTACGTTATCAGAAAAAGGTTTGTATATTGACGACGGAAAAGAAAAGATCATGGCGCCTACCCAAACGCGCCAGGTGGCGGACGTCAGCGGAGCCGGGGATACGGTCATTGCCATTGCCGCTTTGGCGCTAGCCGCCCAACTGAATATACGCGAGATAGCGGATTTGTCTAATCTGGCAGCAGGGCAGGTTTGTTCAAAGACCGGCGTTGTCCCGGTCGATCTGGCCTCCCTTAAAACAGCCTATTTATTAAAAAAAACGCCTTAAAATAACGTTGAACCGTACAATTTTCATCATTTATTTACATAAAATAACTAATCTATTTATTATTATGAAGAGCATTTTCAAAACTCTTTTATTCGGAATACTCTTTGCCGGGGCTATTGGACTACAAGGGCAAACGACGGTGTTATGGCCTACCGCAGACTCGACGACCATTAAACAAAGCCAGTTTTCGGGCGGTTTAACGGGTTGGACGGTGAAAGGAATATCCAGCGCTAAAGCGGTATGGACCTGGACGGCTAAAGGAAATGCCAATGGCGCTTCTTTTTTACCCGCCTCTTTTGTTATCAACTCTCCCTCGGCAGCCAACGGCGCCGCAGTATTCAATTCCGATTCGTTAGACAACGGCGGTTTAGGAGCCGCTAATATTGGCAAAGGCCCCGCGCCTTCGCCTCAACAATCGGAATTGATCTCGCCGACCATGAATACTGCCGGTTATACCAATCTGGTCGTTAAATTCAATCAGGCGTTGAGGAATTTTCAACCAGATTCTTTGTATGTCAGCTGGAGCGAGGACGGCGGAACTACTTGGAAACCGAACGTTATTATCGACAAAACGGTTTTTATTTATCAATATACCGCTCTGAACGACGTCCAATATATTTTACTTCCTGGCAGCGTGGGTTCCGCTAATTTCAAGATTAAATTTGGTTTTGCAGGCGATTATTACGCCTGGATCATCGACGACGTGCAGGTTTTGGGCAAAGTTAACCATTTGAAAGTGGACGAAGATTTTTACGCGCGCGCCCCGGACCGCGTTACGCCGGTAAGTCAGTTGGACTCTATTGTTTTCCTTGCCGACGTATCTAACAAGGGATCCAATAAAGCGTCCAACGTCCAATTGATCGCTAACTTCTTTAAAGTAGCAACCGTGACAGGCGGAACGGATACTAAATTATTTTCTACTTCCTCTACTTTAGGGACTATTAACAGCGGGGATACCGTTCAAAATACCCTTTTAGCTACGAAATATTTACCGCCAGCCGTTACCGGAAGTTATTACGGGCAATATACCTTGAAAAGCGACAGTACCGACATTGCGGGCAATTCATCAATTAATTATAACCTTACTATCTCCGATTCCACTTTCGCGAAAGAAGTGGCGGCCACGCAAACCATCGGCCCCGCTTTTAGCGGTACGGACCACTCCGTTCGGATGGGAAATTATTATTATATTCCTCACGGGCTCGGTTATAGAGCGACGTCCGCTGTTATTGGTATAAACAACGCCGACGCGCTAAAAGGGCAGCTGGTGGGCGTTCGTTTGTATAAATGGTCGGGCAAAACCGACGCGAACGGGCTGATCCCGGTAGCTGAAAGAGGCGATCCGATTGGGTACGCCGACTGGACGGTCGCCGTTACGGGCGGGACTACGGATACGCTGATCACGCTTCCTTTGACGCCGGTCGATCCAAAAGCAAAATCGGTCGTCCTGGCCGATAAAGGCGAATATCTGTTGATGATCGAATACGATAATACTTCGGGCAAAAACCCGGATATTACTTTTGACGCGGGTTCTTACAATGATTACGCGGCCATGAATTTAGCGACTCAATTGACAGGGCATACCAAATACGCCGGCATTTTGGGCGTCAATACTATTAAAGACACCTGGGCGCCGGTTACTTTTTCAGGCGGCGCTTATCGCTACGTCCCGGTCGCTCGGTTAAATATTGGTAAAATAGCAAGCGCTACCAACGATCTTTCTGCGGCGAACAAAATGGAAATATATCCAAACCCGACGAAAGACGTATTGAACATCGACCTGGACTTGGTCAACCTGTCGCCGGAAGCCTCCATCCAGATCATGGATCTGAACGGCCGCGAGGTAATCACGCGCAGTTTGAAAAACGCGCAAAAAGAAAGCGTTCAGTTAGACGTTCGCTCGCTGGCCAGCGGAACTTATCTGTTGCAGGTTATTACCAAAGACGGCGCGCGGGCTAAAAAGTTTGTGATCGCAAAGTAAATGGTTGTCTGTTTCTATAAATAAGCCGCTACCCGAAACTGTTCGGATAGCGGCTTATTCATTATAAGTAAGTCCGGTTTAGTTGATCGTCACGTTTTCGACGACGTCGCCGTATTCGAGTTGATGCACCACTTTCATACCCAGCGTTACTTTCGCAAAAAGAGTATAGTTATCGTCTAAATGTAAAGTCGGAGAATGCGTAATAAACCATTGCGAACATTCCGTATGATTGCCGGCGGAAGCCATCCCTACATCCCCTTCTTCCGAATAGTGCACGGGCGTCAACTCCGACCGGATGACATAATCTAAACTGCCGTACCCGTCGCCGCGCGGGCAACCCGTTTGAGCGACAAAATTCGGTACCACGCGATGGAAAGCCTTGCCGTTGAAAAAGCCCGACCGGGCCAGCAGGATAAAATTAGAAACCGAACTGGGCGCCGTGCGGTACAAAAACTGTAACTGAAAAATACCGCGATTGGTTTTAACGGTCGCGTATGTCTGATCGTTTACCCCATTGAGGGTTCTGAAATCAATAGAACGAACGGGGCCAAATTTTCTTTTCGGAACCATTGCAGAATCCATCGCATAGTTGATTGTCTGGCGCAATTCTTCGTACGCTTCTAACTCCTGGGGTAAATGGAGTTTGTTCATAGCGGTCAACAAGGTATCGACGCTCATGCGCAGGTTTTTTTTATCGTATCCCGTTTCAGGCTGACGTAGCGTATTGGCAGAAAGAGCGACCAGGCCGGGATCGCCGCTTTGAATGAATTGTAGAAATGCCGACCGGAGTTCCTGCCGTACGCGGCGGGTGCGGGCTTGAAAAATGCTTTCCAGGTCGGGATTTTTCGCCATATTTGCCAGACCTTCAGCGGCGGCCGTTCGGATGGGGAATGGGTTTTCTCTTTTTAAAGCCGCGTTTTTCAGCTCGCTATAATTTAATCCGTAGTTGGCTCCGGCGCTAATGATGGCGGCGCGTTCAAACGTATTTTGAGTCTTGTTATAAAACCCGTTCAGCTCCTCGTAAATAGAATCGCGTTGTTTAGGATACCAAAGGTCCCATCTAAGAGCGGCGCCGTAGAGCGCGTACTTGACGCGCCAGTTGGCGTTCGACTCTTTGGCCAGTTTCCAAAAACGCGGGCCTTCTGCCTCTTTGCCTTTCCGGATGCAATATTGGGCTGCAGAAAGGGCAACAAGCGGATTTTTATCGTCCAGCGCGTCCAGAATAATCGGCTGAGCGTTGTAAAAAGGAATTTCGGAAAGCGCGGCAATGATGTTGCATTTGACGCGGTAATCAATCTCCACCCGCCAGGCGCTTTCCAGGGTCGGCGTCGCCTGGGCAGGATCCGCCGCTTTTCCTAAAGCCCTGACGAGCGACATGCGGACATAAGGCTTTCTTTCTTTAAGCGTCAGTTCTGCAATCTGCCGGACAACGCCGGTATCATATTTGGTTTTGATGCGCGATAGAAATTGCGCCGCTACCAGGCGTATTCCCACATATTCATCCGGTTTTTGGAGATAAGTAATCATTTTCTGGATGGATTCGGCTGAAAAACTATCCCGCAATCCGTAGCGGAATATGCCGAAAGCCTGTCCTTCAATAAGAACAGAATCCGTTGGGCGGAAAGTTTTGATCCGGCAAAGCGCGGAAAGGGTCTTCATAGAGCCGCACTTCCCGATGGCTTCCATGATGGCGGCGTTGGAAACCGCAAAACGCCCGACCGTATCGGACTGTTCAAACGCGTTGAGCAGCATGGTTTCGCCGCGCGCCTGACCGATCTGGCCAATGGAATAAGCGGCCGCCGCCCGTACTTCCGCCACGGGGTCTTTCAGGAGCGGCGCCAGGCTGTCCAGAGCGCTCTTTTCGCGGATGGAGCCGAACGCCAGCGCCGACAGATACCGGTAAGTTGGATTTTCGGAAGAAAAATAATGCACCAGGCTGTCAGACGCCTGTCGTTCCTGCAAGCCAAGCAATCGTTCGACAATTGGATCTTTAAAATCGGGATGCACGACTTTTGACGTCGACTTACCGAAATCCGGCGGCACGCACGACGAAAGGATTAAAAAAATTGCATAAACAAGACCTGTCAAGGCGTTTCTCATATCTAAGTAGCTGTTAGCTATTAGCACTTAGCTTTTAGCTTTAAATGTGTTGGGAATAAGGATTTGGAAAAACAATAGCGGCGTTTATTGATAAACTATTAGGGTTGCATGACAATTTTAAAGATCCCGCGTCCTCTCTCCGGGTTTTCTATAGCGGTAAGCTGCTGTCCGAGGTGAGGGTCAGACCCGACTCATGCATGCAGCATATACGGCTTGTGTGCGGCTTATGTACGGCTTATAGGCGACTCAGGGGTTGACTGATAACAAATGGCTGCCAAGGATAAACGGACGTCAGGGCCGGTATTTTCGGGATGAAAGGAACTGCGCGCCTGTTACATTCACTTCCGGTTTTCGGGTCTATCGTTCCGGAGCCCTTTTTGCACTTTTTCAACCCATTATTCGCATAACTCATTATTATTTATAGCCACTCAATTTTATCGGCGATGGGCGCGCGTTTTCCCGGCGGCAGTTGCGCGTCGTAATAACCCATATAGAAAAAGCCGATGCAGCGTTGTTTTTCAGTAAGGTGCAGAAAATCGCGCAGACGGTTCATCGCGCCCGGCGTTCCCCAATAAGAACCGATCTGATGTGCGGCGCAGCTAAGCCACAGATTTTGAACGGCCATAGCAGTGGAAGCAATCTCTTCCCATTCCGGCAGCAGGTCCTCATGAAATTCTACGCAAATAGCGATGATCGCCGAACATTTCAACGGCGTATTTTTTGCTTTGTTGAGTTTAGCTTCAGTTTTAGCGGCTTCCGGCGTATGGGTTTTATAATCCTGCTCCATCAACGAGCTTAATTGCTGTAGCGCTTCGCCCTGCATGATTTTAAAACGCCAGGGTTGGGTAAGCCTGTGCGTAGGCGCCCAGTTGGCGTTTTCCAATATTTCCAGCATTAGAGCTTCCGGAATGGGCTTGCCGTTATACACTTCCGGAAAAACGGAACGGCGGTTTCTGATCAAATCGTTCAAATAACTCATAAGCAATAATAAAGATAGGAGAACTTAAATTTAAATTAGACGCGCAAAAGTAGCGTTTTTATCGGGCGGTCAATATCATTGTAGTTGAAAATAAAACTTTATTAAAGACGGACTATAAAGATTATCTTTCAATTATTATTGAAAATTATGAAAATATAATGTACCTTTGTATTCATAAACGGTCCATATTATGGTTACACTTTTCAGGATGAAATTTGATATGATAGGGCAGGCCCTTATTATGTCGGCTTGTCTGCTAGGGTTTATCGGTAGATATGGGACTGGATGGACGAACGCTTTTTTAATTCTGCTTACTTTTTGGCAGATAGTCAGCGCGCTGCATTTATATTACGCCTGCCGGTATGCGTCTAAAATTAATTTTCTCCGGGTAGCGCTGGTATTGGGCGCGAGTTTGCCGTTATGGATTTTCCTGATCGGCGCCTGGGCCTACCTTCCGGTTGTCGGCGCTACCGTCTGGTATTTCTACCAAACCGTCCGCGATATGAAAATAGTTAGTCGTCGCCGGCGTACTTTTTGGGATATTGGTTGATTTGGGGCTATCAGCCGTCAGCTATCAGCCGTCAGCTATCAGCTATCAGCCGTCAGCTTCTGTTAATAAATACAGATTTGACTATTCTGCTAATAATTACTAAAATTTCGCGGCTAAAAAGTAGGGGCGCATAAAAAATGAATTAATTTTGTTGGCGATCGATCTATTGCCCTGTTCATTTTTGTATAAGCCTTAAAATGCCAATAACCAAAAATCCCGCTTACCTTTCCCAAGCTCAAATTGCCGCTTATGTTAACGGAAAAAATTCTTTTATTCCCGATCTGACGCCTGAAAAAGCGTTGGAAATTCCGGGAAGGCAAGCGCTCTATATACTTGAAAAAAAATTAGGCTACCAGTTCTTTCCCGCTTTCCAATTTAATAAAAGTATAGATTCTCCGGTTGCAGACCGCGCTGAAGGCGGATGGCTTCGCGAGGCTAAAATGGTCGGGATTAACGTCCGGACCGTTGGCAATTTTTGGGGCGTCGTTAAATATATGCTAACCATTCCAAAGGCTCAAAACGCCGTACATCTTTTGCCGGTTTGGGAGCCGGGGGTAGTCTCCAGT
>JBBRMZ010000116.1:0-15766 GCA_038230555.1 Chitinophagales bacterium | reverse complement strand
GTTTTGAGGCTATCAGCTATCAGCTACAAACGGCGTTAAAACTGGCTGTTTTTTCCGTACTTAACGCCCGGATTCCTCGTCCGTAAAATATTTAAGCCAAAAAAGGGCTGATATTCAATCGTTTAAATGATTTTACAAAATAATTTTTTAGTAAAAGTTTGTTTATCACGAGCATTGAACCTATCTTTGCGGCGCTTTTAAAAAAGCAGGGTTTTTGATCAGAGTTATCGGGTTTTAAGGAGATTTTTCAATTCTTAGGATTTTATTCCAAGGATTTTCTTTCTAAGAAGCGCGGCAAGATCGAAGTCGGACATTTATCCTGTACAGCCGTCATTTAATTAAAAAAATAACATGGATACGTTAAGTTTTAGAACGGTCTCCGCAAAAAATGAAACCGTTCAGCGCAAATGGTATGTGCTGGACGCCGAAGGAGAAACCGTTGGCCGCATTTGCTCGAAAGTAGCGGCGGTACTGCGCGGCAAACACCGCCCCGATTTTACGCCGCACATTGATACGGGCGACAACGTCATTATTGTCAATGCCGATAAAGTTCGTTTTACGGGTAAAAAGATGCTGCAAAAAGAATATCTGAATTATTCTTTATATCCGGGCGGTCTTAGAACCGTGCTGGCAAAAAACCTGATGGCGAAAAAGCCGACCATGATCGTTGAAGAAGCGGTTAAAGGGATGCTGCCTAAAACCAAACTGGGCAAAGCCATGATTAAAAAATTATTCCTGTACGCAGGCTCCGAGCATCCGCACCAGGCTCAAAAACCTGAAACTTTTAATTTCTAAGCGCCTTATCTTTAATGGAAATAATCAATGCAGTAGGTAGAAGAAAGGCGGCCGTCGCGCGCGTTTTTCTTCGCAAAGGAGAAGGAAAGATCACCGTCAACGGTAAGGATTACCGCGAGTATTTTCCCCAGCTTCATGTTCAGAATGCCGTTTCAGATCCGTTCACGACGGTCGAAACCACGGGCATTTACGACCTGACGGTCAACGTTACCGGCGGCGGATTCAAAGGTCAGGCCGAAGCGATCCGTATGGGCGTCGCCCGCGCGCTGGTCAAGATCAACGAAGAATTCCGTAAACCGTTGAAAGCCAGGAAGTTCCTGATGCGCGATCCAAGAGCGGTAGAACGTAAAAAATACGGTCGTCCAAAAGCGCGTAAAAGCTTCCAGTTCAGTAAACGTTAATTTGTTCATCGGGGAAATCTTCCGCAAGTGCGCCTACGGATATTATATCCGGCGTATTTTCAGGTTGATTGGCCTGTTTCTATCACAAACATTCATCGATCCTTTATAATGGAAAGACCTACGTATAAAGAAATGCTGGACGCCGGGGTGCATTTCGGACACCTCAAAAAGAAGTGGAATCCTAAAATGTTGCCTTATATCTTCACCGAACATAAAGGCATCCACCTCATCGACCTGAACCGCACGGGCGAAAGCCTGGAACGGGCGGCGCTGGCCATGCGCCAGATCGCTAAATCGGGCCGCAAGATCATGTTCGTCGCCACGAAAAAACAGGCGCGCGATATTGTCGCAAAAGCTGCGCTGAGCGTCGGAATGCCTTTCGTGACCGAGCGCTGGCTGGGCGGCATGATGACCAACTTCCAGACGGTCCGCAAGTCGATCAAAAAAATGAACAACATTGACGCTTTATTGAGCGACAAGGAAGCGACGACTGTTACCAAAAAAGAGCGCCTCACGCTGACCCGCGAGCGCAACAAGATTGAGAAAGTGCTCGGCGGTATCGCCAACCTCAACCGTTTGCCGGCAGCAGTATTTATTGTCGATATTGACCACGAGCATTTGGCTTTGGCGGAATCCCGCCGGTTGGGCTTGAAAACGTTCGGCATGGTGGACACCAACTCTAACCCGACGCTGGTGGACTTCGCAATCCCGGCGAACGACGACGCTTCCAAATCTATTTCGATCATCACCAATTACCTCATAGAAAATATCCGCTTGGGTCTGGAAGAAAGAAATAAAGTGAAGGAGCCGGTAAAAGAGGAAGCAGCGGTTTAAAGTTCTTACCCATTAGCTATTAGCTTCTGTTTTTTATTGTAATAGGGAAGCTGCTTTGCAACCTGTTTCTATTCTGATCGTTAATTGAAGCTAAAATATTACAATGCGAAGAAAGCCTGAAATAACGCGGCTAATAGCTAATAGCTTTTAAGGATCAAACTGGTAAAAATTTAATTCACAGCTATCACATCAAATTTTTAAGGAAAAATGTCAATGGCCACTATTTCGATTACGGAGATAAAACAATTGCGCGAAATGACCGGAGCCGGCATGGGCGACTGCAAAAAAGCCCTTGAAGCCTCGAACGGAGATATGGAAGGCGCGATCGACTTCCTGCGCAAATTAGGACAAAAATTATCCGTCAAAAGAGCGGACCGCGAAGCCAAAGAAGGCGTTTGCATCGCCTTGACCGATCAATACCGCAATAAAGGCGTCGTCATCAAATTGGGCTGTGAAACAGATTTCGTGGCAAAGACCGACAAATTCGTCGCAATGGCCAACACCATTGCGGAAGTCGCCCTGAAACACACGCCCGCAGACGCGCAGGCGCTGCTTTCACTTCCTTTCGGCGAAGAAAAACTATCTATCGGCGAAAAGATAGAAGAGCAAACCGGCGTCATCGGCGAAAAACTGGAACTGTCCAATTATGAGTATATTATTACGAAGCCGGGCGAAGGCCAGGTGATCCCTTACGTCCATGCGGGCCACCGCGCGGCGGTAATCGTTGCGCTTAATACCGAAGGAACTGACGTAGTTGAAGCGGGTAAAAACATTGCGATGCAGGTAGCGGCCATGAAACCGGTTGCGCTGGATAAAGACGGCGTAAGCCCTGAAACCATCGACCGCGAAATTGAGATCGGCAAGGAACAGGCGCGCGCGGAAGGCAAGCCGGATGAAATGATCGAAATGATCGCTAAAGGCAAACTGAACCGCTTTTATAAAGACCAGACGCTCGTCAACCAGGATTATGTAAAAGATGGCAGCAAGAACGTCGCCGCCTATCTTAACAGCGTAAAAAAAGGCCTCGCCGTCACGGCGTTCAAACACGTGATGCTGGGTTAATTTATTAGATATTTTAAAAGAGCGAATCTGTAAAAGATTCGCTCTTTTTTTACGACCCTAACGAACGCGCCTTGTCTAAGAATTCTTTTTATCTTTGCTATCAAACGAAACGCCCGTAACCGCCTTATCCACTTTTCTATGAAACCGTTAAAATATAAAAGAATTCTCCTGAAACTCTCCGGCGAATCCCTAATGGGCGACCAGAAATTCGGCATCACCGCCGAAGTGGTCCTGCACTATGCCCGCCAGATCAAAGAATTGGTTGAACTGGGCGTAGAAGTAGCGGTCGTCATTGGTGGCGGCAATATCTATCGCGGCATCCAGGCCGAAAAATCCGGCATTGAACGGGTGCAGGGAGATTATATGGGAATGTTGGCTACCGTCATTAACGGCATGGCTTTGCAAAGCGCTTTAGAACGCGTGGAGGTCTTCACGCGGCTGATTACCGCCATAGAAATGAAAGAAATTGCGGAGCCTTATATCCGCCGCCGCGCCATCCGCCACCTCGAAAAAGGGCGGGTAGTTATCTTTGCCGCAGGCACCGGCAGTCCTTATTTTACGACCGACTCTGCCGCAGCGCTTCGCGCCAACGAAATCAATGCAGAAGTGATTTTAAAAGGCACCCGCGTTGACGGCGTCTACACCGCCGACCCGGAAAAAGACAAAACAGCCACTAAGTTTGACCATATCTCTTTTGCCCGCGTCATTAGCCTGGGCCTGAGCGTGATGGATATGACCGCTTTTACCTTGTGCCAGGAAAACAACCTACCTATTATCGTTTTTGACGTGAATCAGCCGGATAACCTGCTACGCATTGTACAGGGAGAACGGATCGGCACTTTGGTGGAAGGGTAATTATTATAACTGCGGCGTTAATTCCGTAGAAGCGCGTTGCCATTTATTTACTTTCCGCAAGGTCGGCGCGTATAAGAGAAAGCCTGCCAGTATGGAGAAAATCGCCCAAGAGATACCGGCCGCCAAAGCGGCGATTCCAAAAAAAGAAGCCGGATGGTTGGCAATATTCATGCTTTCAGACGATTGCCCCAATAGAAATTTGCCGGATATAGTGAACGGCACGATCATTAGCCACTGCAACGGCGTCACGAGCATGCTGGAAACCCACATAACCGGGAGGTTCAGTTTCAACAAGGCGGACGAACCCAGGCAAAGCAGCGCGCCGCCTCCCAGTATCGGGAAAAGCCCCCAGATAACTCCTAAGACAATAGATAAGGCCGCTTTTCGGGCGGTTAAACCGGTTTGCAGCGCATTGATGACTTGTCGGATGATTTTATTCTTGCGATCCATAGCGTTTTGTACGTTAACTCCCCTGAAACGGCTAATTTGCTGTTTTTGTTCTCCGCTTTTTGCTATAACGTCTGAAGTAACAATTATTTAAACTTTGTCGCTCTTTTTTTTAAAGTTTTTTGAACTACTACTTTCAAAAACAGCGCCCGACTACTCCGCTTTTTTAACCAGCGTACCGAAAATGCCTATCTTTGTTTGCTCGTAGATAGCTAAATGAATATAAACGCCGTTATTTATTATTCTACGATCCGAAAATGACCGGCAATTTCATCATTCATAAGTCATAAGTCATTACCACTTATATAGCCCGTTCCTCTACCGAGATCATCCGCGCCGAAGCCCTCCGGCTGGGATTTTCTTTTGCCGGAATCGCCAAAGCGGAACAAATGCAACCGGAAGCCCGACGCCTCGAAGCCTGGCTCCGGCAGGGTTACCATGGAAAAATGGCCTATATGGAAAACCATTTCGAGAAACGGATCGACCCGCGCAAACTCGTGGAAGGTGCGCGTTCGGTCGTCACCCTGCTCTATAATTACTATACCGATAAAAAACAAACCGACCCCGAAGCGCCGAAAATAGCTACCTACGCCTATGGTAAAGATTACCATTTTGTCGTAAAAGATAAACTCAAAATCCTGATGCAAACAGTCGCCGAACAAATTGGCGAAGTGCATGGCCGGTGTTTTGTGGATTCCGCGCCCGTTCTTGAGCGCGACTGGGCTAAAAGGAGCGGCGTAGGATGGATCGGTAAAAATACGCTGCTCCTTCACCCGCGGCAGGGTTCTTATTTTTTCCTGGCCGAATTAATCATCGACCTTGATCTTGTGTACGACGATCCCATTAAAGATTATTGCGGAACCTGCACCCGCTGCATCGACGCCTGCCCGACGGAAGCCATTTCGCCCGAAGGCTACGTGGTGGACGGCTCCAAGTGTATTTCCTACCTGACGATCGAACTGAAAGACGCCATCCCGGAATCGCTGCAACCAAAAATGGACGGTTGGATGTTCGGCTGCGACGTTTGTCAGCAGGTCTGCCCTTGGAACCGTTTCGCTACGCCGCACCGGGAGCCAGATTTTGAACCCCAGGCCGCGCTGCTCGAAACGCCCAAAGCCGAATGGGAGGAAATCACAGAAGAGGTCTTTCAGGCGCTATTTAAAAACTCCGCCGTCAAAAGAACCAAATACGCCGGCTTGAAAAGAAACATCGCGGCGGCGCTCGCTTCCAAAACGACCGTATAACCATTGGCCACTTTATATTTCCTGCCTTTTGCGACGCCGTTATTTTAAGAAAACCTTACCCCGCTTAAACTTAAACGGGAAGGCTACGTTTTTATACCGTTAAATACGGCGCCCGCCTTATTGAAAATGTAAGCGCTTACCGCGACGTTAACCAATCTTTCATCATCAATTATTCTATTATGGCTTTTGAACTTCCCGCTCTGCCCTATTCCTTCGACGCGCTCGAACCGCACATCGACGCCCAAACCATGGAAATCCATCACGACAAGCATCACGCCGCTTATGTGAACAACCTGAACGCGGCAGTCGCGCAGGACCCCAACGCGCAAGGGAAATCCATCGAAGACCTGGTCAAAAACGTCTCCAAATACGCGCCGGCTATCCGCAACAACGGAGGCGGCCACTGGAATCACTCTATGTTCTGGACGCTATTAAAAAACGGCGCGGGTGGAGAACCGCACGGCGAGATCGCTTACGCGATCCAGGGCGCTTATGGTAGTTTTGAGAACTTTAAAAAAGAATTTTCCGCCGCAGGAACGTCGCGCTTTGGCTCCGGCTGGGCTTGGCTTTGCGTGGATGGCGCTAAAAATATATTCGTTAGCTCGACCCCCAACCAGGATAACCCGCTGATGGACGTTGCCGACAAAAAAGGAACCCCCGTGCTGGGCATGGACGTTTGGGAACACGCCTATTACCTCAAATACCAAAACCGCCGCCCCGATTATATTGCCGCTTTCTTCAACGTCGTCAATTGGGACGAAGTGAACGCGCGCTTTCATGCAGCGATCCAATAGTTATTCGGGATTGTTATATAAAAAGCCTTCTGTATTTTTAGTTTTTAAAACTAAATTCAGGGGGCTTTTTATTTATGCGCTTATGAAAAAAGGTACGATGAGAGGAAATAAATTTATTTTTTCTTATAATAAAATAATTTTCATAAAATGATGAAGCGGTAAATATTTTTTTAAAGTACTAATCACTTCGCCTCCTTATGCAAATCAGCAGAAAGGAACTTATTACACTGTAAATTAAATTATTGGAACTACTCATGTAAACGCGAATAACATATTGGGCGAAGCCAAAAAGAAACCAAAACACCCCTTACTGCCGCTGCGCCGAAGGCGCGCCGGGAGTCACACTGAAAATCTTGGTAAAGTACAGTGTACTTACAGCTACATCCGAAGACAGGAATAATAAGTTCTTTGCTGGATTAGACTTTTGAAATATTTTGGATATTGGTTTTCTCTACCAATAGGTTAATAAGATCATTCAATCAATTTTCTGATGCTTGAAACGGAGGTGGAGAAAGTTCATCAGCCATAGATGAGCCATACTTGAGCCATAGATGAGCCATACTTGAGCCATAGATGAACCGTACTCAAGCCGTACTTAAGCCGTACCTGCTTCATAATTGAGCCGTACTCAAGATTTATAGGATTTAGGCAATAATAAAGTATTTTTCTCCTCAAAAACTGTAGAGACATGGTTGTCAGTCTGACGTCCCACAAAAGGAAGCCCCAAAGTTATCTGCCACTGCTGCTTTTTAAGCCACTATTCAGGAGTTTATTAATTTCTTCAATTTTCCCTTTTAATGTTTCCAAAGAAATCCCGCTGGTCAAGAAACTCATAATAACGTCTCCTTTCCTGCATTTAAAAACAAACGCTTCCGAGCTGAAATTATCTTTTTCGCCGGTCATATAATAGGCCCCGGCGCCGCCCGGCGGAAAAGGATAAAAATGAGTATATTTTCCAATCGCCTTGCCGCCTTCGGAAATTGTTTTCTGATTAGCGTCAAAATCAGTTTTTTGAAGATCATAGCCGTATTCGATTTTGGCGATATAAATATATTATATGGATTTTCATAAATATTTCGTTGAAAGTGATTTAAAAATTTAAGACCACTAACCAATAAAAGAATTATTCCCCCGGCCGGTATGTCCGCTCCGCATTTTTTTCCACATCCGCCCGATAAAACAACACGTCCTTGAACTTTCCATGCGCGTAATTCTCCGCCTGATCCTTGAAATGCGGGGAATCTACGTGGCCGCTTTCGCCGCCCGCCAGCAGGGATTTTGCTTTGATCCGCTTGCCGAACTCAACCGCGCAAATAAAACTATTGCCGTTAACGCCATACCGTTTGTTGGTTCCCGGGTAATACCGGCTGTTGTAGGACGGCAGCATCCCCCAGGTCGACGAAGTGAACGCGACCGGAATACTCGGCTGCGCGTCGTCGAAGCGCTGGTCGATCTGGTCGTCGATCCGTTGGAAACGGTTCAGATCGCCCCAGGTCGTTTTCCAGGATCCCGCGCGTTTTTCAATACCCGCGACTGCCGCTGCGAGCGGCGTCAATAATTCCGCCGATTTGGCGGTTTTCATAAAGTAAGCGGTTTTTTCGACCTGTCCTGCCGCCTCCGCGTCGTCGAGATTGACTTTCATAATCACGGGCAATATCCGCTGACCCCATTCGACGGCCAGCGCGGTCGCTATGGAGGATTCTCCGCAGCGGAAATCCCAGGCTTTCAAAACGGCAATGGGTTCTTTCAGACGGTCGTACAGCGAATCGCCGGGCGCGACGTTTTTCTCGAAGGCGGCAACCAGCGGCGGCATCATGACCTGGAAGGCTGCCAAATAAGTATCGTAGCCTTTTTCAATCGTTTTATCGAGCGTCATATTTTCGACGCCGTTGAAGATCCGGACGGCGTTGACGCCGCGAAAATTCTCATAATCGGGCGCCATATAGCGCGGATAATTTTCTTTTTTCGGACTGTTCGCGCCCGCAACAGTGAAAGGCGAACTATTGCAGTTTTGCAGCCAGCCGTTTGGAGGGTTGTAGGAATGGACGCTTTCGCTCACCGGGTGCAAACCCTTCCAAGCAGTTTTTGAAGTAGAGCCGTCCACAGGTTTTGACCAGTCAAGATGCGGATCGCGGACGGGCAAAAAATTGCCGTGCCAGTAGGCGATGTTTCCTTCCGCGTCGGCGTAAACGGTATTGTTGGAGGTATTGGCTTTCAGGTCCATCGTTTGTTTGAATTCGGCAAAACTTTGGGCTTTGGTTCGCATCCAGCTTTGGACCAAACTTTTGCGATCGCGGTTGTGCGCTTTAAGGCTCAAATATTGTCCGTCGCGTTTGGCCATGATTGGGCCGTGGCGCGTAAACATGGCCTCGATGGTTTTGGTTTGTAGTTTTCCATTGTTCAGATATTTCAACCGGATCGCCTTTTGCCGAACGGGGATTTTCTGACCGTCGTATTCATAGGTCCATTTTCCGTTCTGTTGGGCAAGTTTTTCTATATAGAGATCCGACACGTCGGAATATCCGGAAGTGTGCATCCAGCCGCAATGCTCGTTAAAACCCTGGTAGACAAAAAATTGGCCCCAGGTAACGGCGCCGTAGGCGTTTAGCCCTTCTTCGCTAATCATCTGGACTTCAGGCCTGAAATAAAAAGTAACGTGCGGGTTGATATACAAAATAGAATGGCCGGAAGCGGTTACTTTCGGCCCAAAAGCGAACCCGTTGGAGCCGGTAACGACTTCGTCTTTTTCCTTGGGAGTTGTATAGGATAACGGATCGCCGCTATAGAAATTTTTCAACTCCTCGTCTTTCAGGCCGCCGGTACTGATGGCCCCAATACTGCCGTCGGTCCATAGCAGCGGATACCAAGATTTGAAACGCCGGATCAATGCGGGATGCGTTCCCGGATGTTTATACAGGTAGTAATTGACGCCGTCGGCAAATGCGCGCATTAGTTTTTGCATTTCTGGCGTACATTTTTCAAAATCAGCCTGCGCGGCGACGGAGTCGATTTGCAACCGGATTAGCAGATCGTTGTATAATTCCGATTTGCCTTTCACTTCCGCCAGCCGTCCCAATTTTTCAATATAATTCATTTCCACACGCGGAAAATCGTCCTCGCATTGCGCGTACAGAAGACCAAACACCGCGTCTGCGTCTGTTTTACCGTAAATATGCGGCACGCCGTAATGATCGCGGATGATGGTAATACGGGCGGCTTGTTTTTCCCAGCGTAGGATTTCGGCGGAGGACGGAGTTTGCGACCCAACCGATAAAGGGATAACGGAAAGGGCTAAGTATATAAAATATTTTAGCATATTACAAGATTTAAATGGCGGAAGGCAATGGTTTCTAAACAGAACGCCCCGTTTAACCTCTTTGCTTCTTCTCCGCCACATACCGTTCAAAAAACTCATAGATACGAAGCATGCGGTCAATCCGCTGCCGGACGTTGCCGGAGCGCGAAAGTTCGTGCGTGGCGCCGGGCATCCGAACGTATTCAACCTCTTTGCCCAAGATTTTCATAGATTTATACATCATTTCCGATTGTATGGGTCCAGTCCGTAGGTCGTTTTCGCCATGCTTAATGAGCAGCGGGGTTTGGATATTTTGGACAAACGTGTACGGCGAATTGCTTTCTAATACCTTTTCCGTTTTATCGTTCCAAGGGTAATTAAAATATTCAGGGATAAGGCGCCACGCATTGCCCTCGCCCATAAAAGTGGTCAGGTCGTAAACGCCGCGCTGCGCGAAAGCCGCTTTGAACCGGTTGTCGTGGCCGACGATCCAGGCCGTCAGGTAGCCCGCGTAAGAACCCCCAGTGACGACCTGCCGGGCGGTATCTACCCAGGGCAGCCGCGCGGCCTCGGCTTCGCAACCCAGCACGTCTTCGGCGGGGCCGGTCCCCCAGTCTTTGATGTTGGCGCGCTGAAACTCCAGTCCGTAGCCGCCCGAACCTCGCGGATTCGTATAGACTACGCCGTAGCCCTGCGAACAAAAATATTGAAACTCGTGCCACATAGAAGATTCCCCGGGTCCCCACATGGCTGTCGGGCCGCCGTGCATATTGAGCATGAGGGGATATTTTTTGCCCGGCTCAAAATTGGCCGGCTTCATCACCCAATACTCTATTTTGACGCCTTTGGAATCGGTGAAGTATTTTTGCTCCGGCAAACTCAAGGCTTTGGTTTTTACCCAGTCGTTGACGGTCGTTAACTGAACGGGATTTTTCATGGACAGATCGGCTACGAAAAGCTCGTCGGGATCGGCGACTTCGGTTTTGGCGTAAAGTATTTTATCGCCCGACACGTCGAAACTCAATATACCGGCCTCGAGGCCGCTTAATTGTTCAATTTTTTGAGTACGGACCTCCATCCGGTAAAGCGGCTGACCGCCTTCAGCCGCCGCGTTCCAGTAAATATATTTGCTATCTTTTGACCAGGCAAACCCGGCAATCGTCCGGTCAAAAGCGACGGGCTGCTGGTTTTTGCCATCAGCGTCGGACAGGAATACTTTAGGGAAATTAACGTCCAGGGAAGCAGCTTTAAGCAGGATCATTTTTTTGCCGTCGGGCGAATAAGTAACGAAAACTACGTTCATTCCTTTTTCTCCAAGCAAAAACTGTTTGTCTGTCCCGTCGGCGTTCATCGTCATCACGCTTTGATCCTGTTCGCGGTCGGGATGTTTTAACGGGTCGAGACCGGTAAAATAACGAATTCTACCATTTTCAAGCCAGCGGACGCCGTTGTAGTCTTCAAAGCCTGCGGCAACGCAACGCGGCTTGGCGCCTTCTTTCGGGTCGATCACAAAAACGTATTGAAAATTCATTTCCGGCTGCGTGGTAGATTCGCCCTGGAAATTGAGGCGGTTGAATACTTTAGCTTTTTTATCCTCCTCGTCTTTGCCGAGGTAGGCGCGGATCTCCTCAATGGTTCCGTTGGGGTTTGGTTTGACGTCTTTGCGGGGTTTCAGGTAATCGTTGGTTGCAAAACCCGGCTTTTCCATCGACCAGGCCGGAACTTCTCCAGCCGGATTAATCAGCGAATCTTTGATCGCCTCGGCCATCGTCAGCGTCGCCGTATATAAAATTTTCGTTCCGTCTTTAGACCATTCGGGACTGGCGACTGGATATTTAGAGTCGGTCAGTTGCCACGCTTCGCCGCCGTCGAGCGGCATAATAAAAATTTGGGGCTTTCCCTTTACGCTCCGCGCGAAAGCAATCTGGCGCGAATCAGGCGACCAGACCGGCGCTCCGGATCCCTCGGCGCCCCGCGTAAGCGGTTTCTCGGTTTTGAAATCCGTTAAGTAAATGTGCGCGCGGTAGTCGTATTCGAGTTTGTTTTCTTCGTTCGGTTCTATGCTCCGCAACAAATAGACCGCCCGTTTTCCGTCAGGCGCAATGTTGATATTTGTAATTTGTTTAATCCGGGTCATGTCCGTCACCAGGATTTTTTCCTTGCCCGTTTGCGCTGTTGCAACGGCGGAAAAGAGTAAAAATAGAAAGGCGCATTTTTTCATTGCAGAAAGTTTACGGTTTGTTTTGGCGAAAGGCGGAAGTATTTCAGAATTGACAATTTAATAAGGCATAAATTAGCCGGTTTATTTATTTTATGTTTAAATTTACCAATATTTTAAACTATTTTATTTCTAAACTAAAATCAACTTTTATGAAATTGGCCGTTACCATCATTACCTACCTCGTAGGCTTCATATTTTTTGCATCCGGAATCGCTTATCTGTTTCACCTTGCTCCAATGCCCGCCATGACCGGCGACCCGGCCACTTTTGGAACTTTGTTAGCGACTTCCGGCTACATGACCTTTATTAAAATCCTGGAAACCGCCATAGGTTTAATGCTTTTAATTGGCTTCCATCGTCCTTTGGCGCTCCTTCTGCTGGCGCCTATTGTCGTGAATATTGCGCTTTTTGAAATTTTCCTTGCCCATAAGCCGGGCATTGGACTCTTACTGGTTTTGTTGACCGGCTTTTTGATCTATGCCCACCGCAGCCGTTATATGCCTATCGTCGCGAAAGATTTTTAGCGGGCGCCATTAACAATAAAGATATTTTTAACGCTCCGGGCGCGTTCTTTTTGGGAACGCGCCCGTCGTTATTGTATAGTAATAAACAGATAAAATTCCTGAGTTATGGAAATAAAATAATTCATCATTCATCATTATTTAAATATTTCCTTTCTTCATTTCTTCTACTGCATGATTAGCGGCCCGCGCGGTAAGCGCCATAAAAGTTAATGAAGGATTTTGCGTCCCCATAGAAGTCATGCTTGCGCCGTCGGTGACAAACACGTTTTTACAGGCATGGGTTTGGTTCCATTCGTTGAGCATCGAGGTTTTCGGGTCTTTACCCATCCGTACGCCGCCCATTTCGTGAATATCAAGTCCGGGCGATTGTTTGCTATCAACGGCCCATATATTTTTGAATCCGGCATTGGTCAGCATTTCCCGCGCTTGTGCTAAAAAGTCTTTTGTTTGTTTTTCGTCGTTTTCGTCGTAGCCGATATTGGTTTTCAGCAGCGGCATACCCCATGCGTCTTTTTGGTCTCTATCTAAGCTGACAAAATTGGTGGCTTTAGGAATAGTTTCGCCCATTTGTTGTAGATAGATCGACCACGGGCCGGGTTCGGTCAATTTATCTTTCAGGTCTTTTCCAAAACCTTCAACGTGACGACCCCAGCCGGCCCGACCGGCGCTGCCGGAAATAGCGTATCCACGCAGAAAGTCTGTTTCCTGTTTAGCGACGTTGCGGAAACGCGGAATATACAGCCCACTCGGACGTTTGCCGAGATAGTATTTGTCGTCGAACCCGTCGATTTCTGCGCCCGCCCGGGCGCGGTACAGATGAAAACCGACGTATTGCCCCAAAACTCCGCTGTCGTTGCCAAAACCCGCCGGAAAACGCGCAGAGGTTGAATTGAGCAATAGGGCGTTGGTATTCAACGCAGCGGCGCTGACAAAGATCACTTTGGCATAATATGGGACGACGGTTTGGGTCGCTTTATTGAAGACCATGACGCCCGTAGCTTTCCCTTTTCTATCGTCGTAAATGATGGACTGCACGACCATGTTGGGCGCCAGCGTCATTTTGCCCGTCTTGGCCGCCGCCGGCAGCGTCGAGGAATTTGCGCTAAAATAGGCGCCAAACGGGCAGCCTCGATAACAAAGATCGCGCCGCTGACATTGGCCGCGACCGGCGTCGAGGTGTACTTTTTGCGGGTCGGTAAGGTGCGCCGCGCGACCAATAATGAGCTGACGGTCGGTATATTTCTGGGCTATTTTTTGTTGCAGGTGGGTTTCCACCACGTTTAGTTCCATGGGAGGCATAAATTCGCCGTCTGGCAGGTGTGGAATGCCGTCTTTATTGCCGGAAACGCCAGCGAATTTTTCCACATAACTATACCACGGCGCGAGGTCTTTGTAGCGGATTGGCCAGTCGACCGCGTAGCCGTCGCGGGCGGGGCCTTCAAAATCATAATCGCTCCACCGCTGCACCTGCCGCGCCCAAAGCAGCGATTTGCCCCCTACCTGATAACCGCGGATCCAGTCGAACGGTTTCTCCTGCACGTAGGGATGGTCAGTATCTTTGACGAAGAAATGTTCGGTGCCTTCGTTGTATGCGTAACAGCGGGCGATCACGGGGTTTTCGTCGAGCATGGTCTGGTTTAAACGTCCGCGGTGCTCAAAATCCCAGGGGCGCATCATGGCCGTCGGGTATCCCGTAATGTGCGGCACGTCTTTTCCGCGTTCCAGCACGAGGGTTTTTAATCCTTTTTCTGTCAGCTCCTTAGCCGCCCAGCCACCCGCCATCCCGGAACCGACCACGATGGCGTCAAAAGTATTTTTCTTAACGGATTCCGTATTTAAATTCATTTGTATGTAAATATAAAATATAAAATATGAAATATGAAACAGGAATTATCTTTGGCTCTTCTTGCTTGTGATAATAATGCTTCGTATTATTTTCATCATTTCGGAAGCGTCTGAGTAAATAGAATCATATTCTTTTGACGTCAAATGTTCTGTTTCTTTTAGTAACTCCAACCAGTAAAGCGATTCGCTCATTTCTTTTTGAGCGATTCCCATTTTATGGATGAAATCATTTTTACTTTCCGCATTATGCGCTTCTCTAATATTTGCTCCTATAGACGTTCCGCATCTTAATAGTTGTCTGCATAAAACTGTATCTGTACCCTTTGTTCTTAACAACTTATGCAGCCTAATTATTCTAACTGCAAAAGCAAATGATTTTTTAATAACGATATTATCAGAATGATCGCTCATATTCCAATTCTGAATAAGTTAAATAATATTTCATATTTCATATTTAATCTGCCCATGCCTTGTCTCCTTTTTTATAAGGATAATCGACCACGTATTTGCCGGGCGCCATGTCATAGCGCAAGGCCTGTGTGCAGCCGATCTCTGAAGTAAAATAACCGGCGACGGTCAGGCTTTTCATGGTCAGTAAAAACTCGTCGTTCTTGGTCAGGTGGTTTTTAGCGCGTTGGGCTGCTGCCAGCGTCGCTTTCATTTTATCGTCGGAGTCGGCGTCTACGAAATTAACGCCCAATTGTTTGGCTGACAATTCGTCAAAGTTTTTCAAGCCAGCTTGGAATTCCAGCGCCTTATCTTTACGGAAGCAGTCGGCGACTATTTTTTCAATGAATTCCGCGACGCCCGCTTCTTTGGCTCCGGGAGTGTCGGTGGTCGGGATGATCACCTCGGCCAGTTCCGCGAGCAGCGCGACATCCGGCCTGGAAAATATTTTATTATGGACGACCGGGTTATTCCAGGCCTTCAGTACGTCGGGCGCGATCAGGACGCCCCCCGACAGGACGATGAGTTTTTGTATGGCGGTTCTGCGATCCATGGTGGGTAGCGTTTGAAGAATCAGGATATATTGGAAGAATGTCCAAATATAAGAACTCTATTTGGATAGAATGCAGTATGTGAAGGGAAAAATTTTATTTGTCTGTTGAAAGCGCAATGAAATTAGTTTTAAATATCCTTTTTTAAACCTTTATTTTCTGGAGCCAGCTCTAAATATCGAACTCCCCACGCGCAAATAGCTTCCACCACCGGCATCAGCGCTTTGCCTTTTTCCGTAAGTTAATAAAACATACACGCTTTATTTTGCTGATATCCAACGATAAACCATTACGAATACGATGTTTTTGAGGCGCCTTTTAGTTTAACCTCGCCTCAAATTGACTGCTATCCGAGGGGTGGGTCACACCTGACTCATACCTGACTCATACCTGAATCATATACGGCTTGTGTACGGCTTATATGTGCCTTATATGTGACTCAGGGGGTTTG
>JBBRMZ010000115.1:0-15814 GCA_038230555.1 Chitinophagales bacterium | reverse complement strand
GGGCGGTTTAAAACGGTTGCCCGATAAAGTGTATCAACTTTTTAAACCCGGTCAGGAAGCGGCTTTGCCTCCGGTCAATAAAGACGCCACAGTCGCCAATTTATCCGGAACCGTTGTTACTAATTCGGCCGCGACGGCGTCATTGGGGTTAATGAAATCTTTGTTTCAAAAAATAGGCGCTTCGCTTGATTTTGCCGCAAACGCTACTGTTAACGACCAATTGGTCTGCATGTTTGAATCGCCCTTAAAAGACGAGATCAGTTCTTTTATCGAATTGGATTCCTTTCTCAACGACGCGACGCTCAACGAAGGGACGTATGTGGATATGTTAAAACACAACAATATTTATATTATTACCGCCGTCCTGAAAAGTTCCCATTTCGCCGTCGGGCTGGTCGATACGAGCGCTATGAACGCCGCTTTAACGCTTCCGAGTATTAAAGATTTTGTAGAGGGCTCCCTGACCGCCTCCAAAACCAACGACGCCAGGCGGGTCGTCGAATACAAAGGCGATCAGGCGCTGGTCTTTGGCGTCCGCGCCGTCCGGGTAATATTCGACCGGACGGCCTGGCAGGCGCTGACCGGTCAAAAAGGGCGCTTCAGCGTGGAAGATACCAGCGGCGTCCTGGTCAGGGATGTCGACGAGGTCAAAGTAACTTATTTGCAAGGAGAAAATCTGACGTTTAGTTAGCGTCAACAACGCGCGCTTTTACGCCGCGGCAGACGCCATAAAAAGCAGAGGCGCAGGATTTACCCTGCGCCTTTGCTTTTTTATCCGGTCAAGTCCATGTTTTCAACTATATTCGTCCGCCTACAGGCTTACCTGATTAATTTGCCTTCACCGTCGACCGCCAAATTTTTGCAAATAATTTATTATTTGGAGTAAAAGCGCTTGCGAAAAATAAAAAAATGAATACCTTTACCAACCCAAATGATCCGGCAAATATACAAATCGTTGCCGCTATTAAAAACTGGACGATTGAATGGCGGGCTCGACACGGTCAGCCGGCGATAAACGCTGAAAATATTGCCGTTCACGAAATAAAATGCGCCGAGCCGGGTTGCCTTTTTTTCGAGACGCAGATCAGAATAGAAACGGAAGACCAACCTCAACATTTTATCATTGCGAAACCGCTGGTTTACATCCGCAAACCGGATATAGCCGGCATGAAACCAGCCCCGGCAAATTTAACCGCACATTCACATTTTAAATAAATCGCTGTTCAATGAAATTGTTCGTTCTGGTCGCCTTTTTCCAACACCTGTTATTTTCCCCCGCACTTTTCCATACTTCTCCCGCAACCGGCAATATGCTGGTTTTTGAAGGCGCCGTCGTTGACGCCGCTAACAAAACCCCGCTAACCGGCGCCACGCTGATCATCAAAGGAACCACGCGCGGAACCGCCACCGACGCCCAGGGCCGTTTCGCCCTCGAGTTCAGAACCGCCAACGCGGTGGACCTGACGCTTGTCGTTTCTTACACCGGCTACGCAAGCAAAGAAATTAAGATCAACACCGGCAAACTAACCGGCCAGACCATCGCACTGGAAGAAGATAAAAACGGACCGGTAGAAGAGACGATCATCGTCCCGGCGCCTAAAAAAACGGATGCTAAAAAAGAAGCGCCTTTGAGCTATCCGGGTTCTCCACTTCGCCGTCCTAGATAAAGACCTGAACAATCGAACGTTTGTGTTTCAAAAAATAATCGCGCCTTCCATTGTTCAGATGAATAACGGGAGGCGCGCTCGTTTACAGATAAAATACAGATAAAATACAGATAAAATACAGATAAAATACAGATAAAATACAGATAAAATACAGATAAAATACAGATATTTTATACCTTGCAGCATGGAGTCCAAGCTGCACTTTGATTTTAAAACCACGCAGGAACTCCTGCGACGAATAGGCGCAATCGACCTGTTCAAAGGAAAATGGTCGTCCGTAGAGCGCGCCGATAACCGCTACTTAAAAGAACTTAAAAAAATAGCGACCATTGAGAGCGCGGGCGCCTCCACCCGCATCGAGGGCGCCACGCTAACGGACGAAGAAGTGGCGCAACTGATCCGGCAGGTTAAAATTACGCAATTTCAAAGCCGGGAAGAAGAAGATGTTTTTGGATATTACGAAACCCTGGACCTGATTTTTGAAAGCTACGCGGATATTCCTTTAACGGAAAATAACGTTCGCCATTTACATAAAGAATTATTGAAATTTAGTTCCAAAGATCAATACCATCGCGGAAATTATAAAACGCTGACTAATAAAGTAGTCGCCAACTATCCCGACGGGTTGCAACGGGTGATTTTTAATACGACCCAACCCGCGCTGACTCCAAAGGCCATGTCGGAATTAATTGCCTGGACAAACGAACGGCTTGAACTAAAAGACGCGCACCCGCTGATTGTCGCCGGCGCTTTTGTCTATGAATTTCTTTCCGTCCATCCTTTCCAGGACGGCAACGGACGATTGTCGCGGCTCCTGACTACCCTGCTTTTATTGCAACAGGGCTACGATTTTGTGCAATACGTTTCTTTTGAACATCTGATCGAAGAAAGAAAAAAAGCATATTACCAGTCGCTTATGTCCGCCCAGCAGTTCCGGAATACGGAAAAAGAGATCATCGACCAATGGATGTTGTTTTTTATAGAAAGCCTCGAATCGCTGGTTCGGAAACTGGAAGTCAAATACGCGGCATTTAAAGAAACAGCGCCTTACCTCAACGACCGGCAGCGCCAGATCAGGGCGTTTATTACCGAACACGGCCAAGCAAAAATAGCGGACGTCGCCGCCGCTTTTCCGGCGTTTTCTATCCATATCATAAAAAAAGACGCAGCCTATCTGATCGCGCAAGGGGTTTTGGAAAAAATGGGCGAATTCAAGGGAACCGTATACAAGATTAAAAAAACGTAAGCCGGCTTATACAAATATGGATAGGTACAGAGTGGAAACTCCGGCTACCCCTGAATATTAACTCTCATCTACTTATTTTTTGAAATTGATAGAAAAGCGCTATAACTTTGTTGGTTCAACCTGAACTTTACCAACCGGATCCGCCGGTAGCAGGTTTTTTGAGTAAAATACCCGCAATGAATAAAACCGCTTTTGGGGTTTTGTGTTTTTATATCGCCGTTTCTCTATCGACGGCTTGCCGGCGGACCGCGCCGGACGTGAATCCCGTTATTACCCGCGAGCAGGTGAATATAGAAACAGGTAAAAATGTGGAAATTATTTACAGCGATTCGGCCCGCGTGCGCGTCAAAGTGACTGGCCCCACCATGCTCAATTATAACGACCGGATCAATCCGCGCCAGGAATTCATCGACGGAACCCTCATCTATTTTTATGACGATTCTTTAAAGGTAATGAGTACCTTGTCGGGAAAGTACGCCCTGCGCGACGAGCGCAAAAAAGAAACCGTCGTCCGCGACAACGTGGTCTGGGAGAGCAAAGTCGAAGGCCGGCTGGAAACCAGCGAACTGATATGGGACGAAAAAGCAAATTATATTTACTCCAACAAGTTTGTGAAGATCATACAACCCGGACAAACCATTACGGGATACGGCTTCCAGACTAATTCGGATTTTACGCACTGGAAGATCGGCGACCCGAAAGGGAATATTAAAGTCGATAACCTGGAAAAACAAATGAATTAGAAGGATAATTTTTGCCCGCTATGTTTACTTTTGGATTACTTGCCGCTCTTTTCCTGACCGCCTTTTTTGCCGGCGTGGAGATCGCTTTCGTTTCCGCCAATAAATTATTGGTCGAACTCAAACGGAAACGCTCCGAAGGCGTACGCAGCGACCTGATCGCCCGGTTCTATGATCAGCCGGGCAAGTTTTTGAGTTCCATGCTCGTAGGGCATAACATTTCGCTGGTTATTTTCACCATCCTGGCGTCCCAGCTCATCACGCCGTTTTTAGGAAAATACGTCCGGGAGGAGTTTTTCATCTCTTTGTTGACGACCCTGATCCTAACCATCGTTCTCCTGATCTTTGCAGAGTATCTGCCCAAAACCCTTTTCCGGCTGTACGCCGACCGGCTGCTTTTTGCGTTCGCCGTCCCCGTCCGCTTTTTCCAATTCCTGCTGACGGCGCCAACCTGGGTCATGACCAAACTATCCAATCAACTGTTGCGGTCGGTATTCAAAAAGCCGCCGGAAGAGAACGAAAATATGTTCACCCGCGTCGACCTTGAGCATTTTGTAAAAAATACGTTCAAACCCGCCCAGGAAGAAGAGGTGGACACCGCGCTGTTCAACCGCGCGCTCCAGTTGAGCAACGTCAAGATCAGACAATGTATGATTCCGCGGTCCGAAATTGTGTATGTCGAGGTGAACGACCCGATTGAAGAATTGCGGCAGAGTTTTTTAGACAGCAACCATTCGCGCATTCTCGTCATCCGCGAAGACATGGAGAATGTGCTGGGTTACGTTCATCACCAGCAGATGTTCAAAAACCCGGAAAAGATCGAGGGGTTGGTGATGAACCTGATCTTTGTGCCGGAGACCATGAAAGTGCTGGATCTGATGGACAAATTCATCAAGGAACGCATCAACATCGCCTGCGTGGTCGACGAATTTGGTACTACCTCCGGCCTCATTACCCTCGAGGACACGCTCGAACAATTGTTCGGCGACATCGCGGACGAACACGACCGCGAGGAATACCTCGAAACGCAGATCTCAGAAAATGAGTTTATTTTCTCGGGCCGCCTCGAAATCGAATATCTCAACGCCGTCTATCCGGCCGTTCATTTGCCTATGGGAGAATACCATACTTTGTCCGGCTACCTGGTAAACGCCATCGGCGACATCCCGGATCAGGGCGCCATTATCGAACTGGAAGGCTATCGTTTTATTCCCGAACTGGTGGGAGATACGAAGATTGAAACGGTAAGGGTGTTGAAACTTCCTGGAAACAGCGGATGATTCTTTTCTTGTATATTCATTTTAAGTCAACATAACCAATGCAAGATCAACCGCAAACCGCCGTGATGGTCAAAATGGCGACGGAACTCTGGGATTCGGAAATTGCCAGTTTTGACAACCTCCTGGAATCGCTGACCGACATAGAGTTGGAGCGCGAGATTGCGCCGGGCAAAAACCGCGTCGTTTACCTGGCTGGCCACATGGCCGCCGTCCACGACGCCATGCTGCCGCTCCTCGGTTTTGGCGAACTTCTCCATCCGGAGCTCCAGCCCATTTACATCCGCACGCCCGACCGCGCAGTCGTTGAAACGCCGTCCGCCGCCGACCTGCGGAAATATTGGAAAGAGATTAACCAAAAAATCCAGGAGGGTATTCAAAAAACGGCGCCGGAAGCATGGTTCGGCAGGCACAATTCTATTTCAGAAGAAGATTTTGCTAAAGAACCCCACCGCAATAAACTGAATTTGCTGATTGGCCGCGCCAAGCATGTCTCTTATCATTTGGGGCAACTGGTATTGGTGTGTCCGGGCAACGCTGAATAACATCAACCGGCGATATAAAAAGCCCGAATTTTCACACATTGAAAACTCGGGCTTTTTTATAGATTTCAGGCAAATAAACCGTTTTAACTAGGCAGTCAGTAGGAATTGTTTCTCGCCCGGCCTCTCCTTTAATTAAAAACTCCCTGCTAAAAACGCGCATTGTCGGTCAAAACGCAATCATGCGTGCGCGATTACTTCCGGAGCCACAGCCGCTTTTACAACGCCCATTTCTTTCAGCAAATGATCGCCTACCCGGAGCGCGTTGGCGACAATGGTCAGCGACGGATTCACCGCGCCGCTTGAACAAAAAAAGCTGGCGTCCACCACATAGAGATTATCCAGGTCGTGGGCTTTGCAGTTAACGTCGAGGACGGAAGTTTTCGGGTCAGTTCCAAACCGGCAGGTGCCGTTTTGGTGCGCGACGCCTTCGATGGGAATCGTTTTTTTCATATAAATAGAGTGCGGGATCATCGTGTGAGGGCCGTCGGTGATTTCGTGCATAATATGCGTCCATTTGTCCGCCAGGCGGTTGAATCCCTCCGTGTGGTTGTCGGTGTAAGCAATGTGGATCGTGTCGCCCTCCACCGTAATGCGGTTTTCCGCTTGCGGCAGGTCCTCGCCCGTCATCCACCAGTCTACGGAATGGGTCGCCATTTCGTCCAGCGCGAATCCCGGCGTAAAGCCCGGCGCGTCCAGCGTAAGCATTTGTTTATTGGATTTCCCTAAGAGTTGCACGTGGCCCATCGGGTACGGGAATTCATCGTCGCCCCAATAAAAATCATTGATGGCCATAGTTTTTTGAAAGGACGTCGGGTTCAGTTTGGAGCTGATCCCCAGCATAGCCAGGTTATGATGTTTCATCAGGTTCCGGCCTACCTGGTCGGAACTGTTGGCAAGTCCGTTGGGATGTTTTTCGTTGGCGGATTTCAACAGCAAAGCCGCTGAATTAATTGCCCCGGCCGCTACAACCACAATATCGGCCTCAAACATTTGCGTTCCTTCTTCACGCTCCACTTCGACGGCGACTACGCGGCGACCGGACGGATCCGTGTGGAGCCGCGTTACTTTCGTATCGATCATCAGCGTCACGTTTTCATTTTTCAGCGCCGGGCGTACGCAATTAATATCGGCGTCGGCCTTGGCGTGCAGCAAACAGGGAAACCCGTCGCAGGTATTGCATTTAATACAGGGACTGTTAATTTTGTCGGCTTCGTTGCGCCGCACGCCCATCGGCATATAAAAAGGACGGACCCCATAAGCGACCAAAGCGTCGTGCACTTCCTGAATCTGGGGTTCGTGGCTGAGGGGCGGATGCGGATAAGGGCCGCTGCGATATCCGGCGGTCGGGTCGTCGCCGGCAAGACCGTGGACGTCGAAGAGTTCTTCGGCCTCCATATAATAAGGTTCAAAATCTTTATATTTAACAGGCCATTCGGGCGAGATCAGGCCGCCGTAGTGTTCAAAGGCTTCAAAATCTTTTTCGCGAAGCCGGAACAGCGCCGCGCCGTAGACTTTAGTATTGCCGCCGACCCAATAGCCCGTGCCGGGATGCACATCTTTGTCGCCTTCTGTTTTCCAGACCTCGTCGGTATGGTACCGGTTTTCCTTAAATACTGCCGTTGTGTCCCAGTTTTCTTTTTCCTGGGGCAGGAAGTGTCCGCGTTCAATAACCAGTATTTTTTTGCCGGAGTCTTTGAGCCGGTGAAGGAGGGCGCCGCCGCCCGCGCCGGTGCCAATAATAATGAGGTCGTAAGCCATAGAATAATTCTTTTTTGAACAGATAGGGAGATAGCGGCGCGACGCCGTCGCGGGAAGCAAATTTAACCGTTTTTTAGAATCCTTTGTTTTAAAATTTCTTTAGTTCTGCTAAAAAAACAGGCGGTCTCCTGAATAAGAAGAACGCCTGTCTGAGCGTTTTCCCGCAAGCCTATAAAAGAGACGAACGGAAAAATAAACTACCGGTTGAATAAGAGTTGGTTTTGTTCAAAGATATTGCTTCTGAGGAGAATAACGACTGCCGCGAGACGCGACGCGGTCAGGCTGGCGCCGTGCGAATTTTTTCTTTAATGGTCTGAATCAGGTCTGGAGAAGCTTTATGGCGAACGACGCTGTTTCGGATCAGTTCGCGGAAAGAACGCTCGGAGTCTAAAGCGTCGTTGAAATTAGGATTGTGTTTGACGTCCTGTAGAAAAGTCTTTTCGTCTTCTGCGTCGAGCGCGCGGTCCAGGTACATACTCACGCGGTTGAAAAATTCCTGCTGCGGTTGATGATATCTCATTGGTTAACTTTTACTCCGCTAATTTTTTGCGTCCTTTTTTGATTGTGTAAAAGCGGATGGTGAAACAATATATAGTAAATGGTCGGTAGTCTTTTTAATAAGTAATGAGTTATTATATTAGCTAATTGATATTCAATAATTTATACAATCCACCATTCATCATTTCTTACCTTTTATCTTCATACCCTAAAGATTCGGCATAACCTTTCAGTTTTTCTTTCAGCAGGTTGCGGGCGCGGTGCAAACGGGAACGAACTGTTCCCAACGGAATATCCAGGATCTTACTAATCTCCTCATAACTAAACGCCTCCACGTCGCACAACAGGATCACCGTCCGGAACTCTACCGGCAATTCATTAATCGCGTTGGTCACCTCGTCGCCCATAAGGCGATGAAACATCTCGACGCGCAGATCTGTATAGCCGCTGGGCAGATGTTCTTCTTCGTCGTGATATTTAGAAACTTCTTCATAATCCACATGCGTTGGCAGTTTACTTTTTCTGCGAAACTCATTTATGAAGCCGTTTTTTAATATTTTAAACAACCATGCTTTCGCATTAGTTCCCTTTTCATAATTTTCGATAAAACGAAAGGCTTTCAGAAATGTTTCCTGCACCAGGTCGTCTGCTTCCTCGTCGTTGTACGTGAGGTGATAAGCGAACGTCCTCAGCGCGTCGGCGTGCGGTAAAAATTCCTTTTCAAATATTTTTTCCAGTTGTTTTTCCATTCAGTAAGCGTTCCCAGTTCTGCGAGTCGGCAAAGATAAAATCCTTTACATAGTTTTTAATGTTAGCGGTTAAATCTTTTGCGTTTATTCTGTCATCTATACCGGTCGGACATTGTTAAGCTTACGAAAGCGCTAACTTATAATGTACGACGCTCTATTAAAACGGTTTTCTGTCGACGCGCTTTTTCTTTTTGTACCCAAACTAATAGCCGGTAAGGTCCGGGCATTGATCCAAAGGGCGTTCGGCCGCTTTAAGATTTACCATCTTTTATGTTATAGTTTATTATTTTTGCCCCGGTTTTTACCAGCACAAACTATGAGCAAACAAAAAAAGAAACCGGAACAAAAAGCCGAAAGCCTGGCCCACGCATACGACGTTTCCCTTGATTCCATCGTCGTAACGGCTATTCACACCATTTGCGGGCTGCCGCCTTTTGCTTTAGAAAAAAGAAATCCTAATATTAAGCGGCTCAAAGAAAAACGCGCCGACCTCGTATTTCAGATTATTTCCAAAGATCCCGGTTTACAAGGGATCATCCATATCGAAAACCAGTCTGCCAACCAGACGGATATGGAATATCGCATGGCGGAATACAAAATCCTCCTCGCCCGCGAGTTTAAACAGCGCATCCACCAGTATTTGATTTACGTGGGCGCCGAACGGATGACCATGCCGGACGTTTTGATAATAAACGATTTAAGTTATCGTTAGACAATCATTAATTTCCAGGAAATCGACGCGGAGCGTTTTCTGCAATCGGACGTCCCGGAAGCGATTATCTTGGCCATTTTATGCAAAATTCCGGCGGTTAAAGCGGCGCTGGACGTCATCCGCGAGATTCTTGAAAAACTCCGTATCACGAAAAAATACAAAACACTGAACTACGAACAGGCGGTTCAGTGTTTGGAAATATTATCGAAACTCCGTAACTTGCAAGCCGAAACCATTCAACAAATTAACAATATGCCAATACATTATGATATAAAAACTGACCTTCGCTATTTACAAGGTAAAGAAGAAGGTAAAGAAGAAGGAATCGAAAAAGCGCAGGAGGAAGATATCTCTAAACTGCTGCTCAAAAAAATTCTGACGGAATATCAAATTTCCGAAGCGCTGGAACTTCCGCTTGAACTGGTGCAATCGATCAAAGAAAAATTGATCCAAAGCGGTCGGCTCATTGAATGATGTTGATTCCGCCCGCTCAATTTAAAACAAAAAAGGATGACGCGCGTTGAAGCGCGTCATCCTTTTCCACATAAAGTTTTTCTATACTTCAGCCAAATCTTTCATTGTCCGTTACCGATACCTGAAAACTTGTTTTACAGCCGCCAGAACCTGACCGATACCATCGTCGCCCTTGCTACTCCGCCCGGCGCGGGCGCCATCGCCGTCGTCCGCCTATCCGGTAAAGACGCTATCCACCTCTGCAACGCGGTTTTTAAAGGAAAAAACTTGTTAAAGCAGAAAAGCCATACCATTCATTATGGCATTCTGATCAATGACGCCGGAAAAACGGTCGACGAAGTACTGGTCTCCCTGTTTGTCGCTCCCCGCTCTTATACTAAAGAAAACGTGGTAGAAATTTCCTGTCACGGTTCCACATTTATCCAGGCAGAGATCGTCCGGTTGTTCCTGAAAAAAGGCGCCCGCCTAGCGCAGCCCGGCGAGTTCACCCTCCGCGCGTTCCTGAACGGACAAATGGATCTTTCCCAGGCCGAAGCAGTCGCCGATCTGATCGCCGCCGACTCCGCCGCCGCCCATGATCTTGCCCTCCGGCAAATGCGCGGCGGCTACTCCGAACAAATCAAAAAACTGCGTCAGGAATTGATCCGGTTCGCCAGCCTCGTCGAACTGGAACTCGACTTTGGCGAGGAAAACGTAGAGTTTGCCAACCGCGACCAGCTCCGCGCTTTGGTCGATCATTTGCAGGCTGCGCTGGCCCCGCTCATCCAGTCGTTTGCTTTGGGCAACGCCATCAAAAACGGGGTTGCCACCGTCATCGCGGGTCGGCCCAACGCCGGAAAATCCACGTTGCTCAACGCCCTGCTCAATGAAGACCGCGCCATCGTCTCCGAAATCCCTGGTACCACCCGCGACACCATCGAAGATATCCTACAGATCGGCGGCGTCCCTTTCCGCCTCATCGACACCGCCGGTATCCGCGAAGCAACCGACGCCATCGAAAGCCTCGGCGTCCAGCGTTCTTTAGACGCCGTCCGTGACGCCGCCCTACTCCTTTACGTTTTCGACCTCGCCGATACGACCCTTGCCGACGTTCACGCCGACCTTAGCCGCCTCGTCGCTCCAGGCATACCCTACCTCGTGATCTGCAATAAAATGGACCTCGTCCCCGTCTATCATCCCGAATGGCTCCTCGCGCCCGACGACCCCGCCATCCCCGCTTTTTTCGCCGGCCCCGCCCCCGCTGTCAACGACGTCGGCCTTCAGCCCGAACAAATTATTTCCCTTTCCGCCCGCAACCGCCAAAATATCGACTGGCTGAAAGAAAACCTCCTGACCGCCGTCGACGCCCACCGCCTCAACAGCCAGAGCGTCGTGGTCAGCGCCGCCCGCCATTACGAGGCGCTGCAAAAAGCCTCGGCCAGCCTCGCCGCTGTCCGCGCCTCCATCGACGGCGGGCTGACGCATGATATTTTTGCAATGGATATTCGGCAGGCGTTGTATTTTTTAGGGGAGATCACGGGTGAGGTAGCGGCGGACGATTTGCTGGAGAATATATTTAGGAATTTTTGTATCGGAAAATAAAGACATAAAGTAAGAATTAAAACCTATCCTTCCGCTAAAATGGCGCTATTCTGCAACATGTATTCATGCAGGCAGAAAACAATATCTTAGCTTTTTTCACGCCCCCTTTTATTTTTCCAAAAACTCCCCGTATATTTATCGTTCCGGGAAAATCATCTACACACTTATAAATTCAGCTCATGCGCGTCGCCATACTCGACCTCAACAACAACGTCGCCAACCGGGGAATTGGCTATCTGAAACAAATGACCGAACAGTACGGCCTGCCCTACGAAGTGTTCGACGTCCGGTATAAAAACGAGATACCGGATACCGGGTTTGATATTTACCTGTCTTCTGGCGGGCCGGGCAGCCCTTTCGATATGGACGGTATCTGGGATATAAAATATTCCGCGCTGATCGACCAGCTTTGGAAGCATAATCTTCAAAGCCCCGCCGGGAAGAAAAAGTATGTCTTTTTTATTTGCCATTCTTTTCAACTGGCCTGCATCCATTTTAAGGTCGGCAAAGTAGCCCTGCGCGGCGCCAAATCGTTTGGAACCTTTCCCGCTTTCAAAACGAAAGCGGGCGAGGGCGAGCGTTATTTACAGAACCTGCCCAATCCTTTCTGGATAGCGGATTTTCGCGACTGGCAGGTAACGGACGCCGACGAAACGGATCTGCAAAGCAAAGGGTTTCAAATCATGGCCATCGAGCGCGCGAGAAAGACGCCGAACGCTCCGCGCGCCATTATGGCGATCCGGTTTTCCAATGAAATGTTCGCCACGCAATTCCACCCCGAAGCGGACGCGGACGGAATGCTACATTATTTTCAGCAGACTGAAAAACGGACGCAACTGATCGAGGAGCAGGGTATGGAGAAATATTTACAGATGATCGCCGACCTCGAAGACCCGCAGAAGATCGAATTGACGCACCGGTCTATTTTGCCCGCTTTTATGGAGGACGCTTTGAAACAGGTAGGGAAACTGGTCTGAATCAAGATTTACAGGATTTTAAGATGAGCAGGATGGAAGCTTCGCGGCGCGGACAGACGCCGCATTTTGGCGTCTCTACGGGCTAATAAATTGTTTAATTTATAACTTGAACCAATAATAACGATAGAAATGACCATGAAAAATACTTTATTCCTGTTTTTTGCCTCCCTGTTTTTCGCTTCCTGCACTCAAAACGAACAAAAATCCACGCCCGCTAAAACCATAGCCGTTATAGATACTTCCCTTTTTAACGAGGTACAAAGCGGCGGCATAAAAATGATTCCTATCCATACGCCGGTTGGTAATTTTAAGGTGTGGACCAAAAAGTTTGGCGACAATCCCCGGATAAAAGTGTTGCTGCTGCATGGCGGCCCGGCCATGACCCATGAATACATGGAAAGCTTTGAAAGCTTTTTTCCGAAAGCCGGTTTTGAAATGTACGAATACGACCAGTTGGGTTCTTATTATTCCGACCAGCCGGTCAATGATTCTCTTTGGACCACGCCGAGGTTTGTGGAAGAGGTCGAACAGGTTCGGCAGGCGCTGGGGCTGGATAAAAATAATTTTTACCTGTTGGGCAATTCCTGGGGCGGAATCCTGGCGATGGAATACGCGCTCAAATATCAGGACCATTTGAAGGGTCTGATCATTTCTAATATGACGCCCAGCATCCCGGATTACGAAAAATACAACGGCGTATTGCGTAGCCAAATGCGGAAGTCATTGCTGGATTCATTGGAAACGTTTGAGCGCAAAGGCGACCTAAAAAATCCGGTTTACACCGCCCTCGTCGAAAAAGAATATTACGGCCAGCATATTTGCCGGCTCCCCGAACTGCCGGATCCGGTCGCGCGCTCCTTTAAGCATGTCAACGACCATATTTACGTGCTGATGCAGGGGCCCAGCGAATTTAAAGTGGGCGGGCGTTTGCTACATTGGGACGTCAAAGATCAGCTAAAAAATATCCGCGTTCCGACCTTATCTATCGGCGCGCGTTATGATACGATGGATCCCAAATCCATGGAATTCCTGGCCGGCGCAGTTCAGCACGGCAGGTATTTGTTTTGTCCGACGGGCAGCCACCTGTCTTTCTGGGACGATCAGAAGGATTATTTTCCGGGCGTCATCCGGTTTATTCAGGACGTCGACGGCGGAAGTTTCTAAAATCAGGCCTTATTCCAGCTATATTCGCCGGATATAAATTTTCTGGAACAACCGTTTAACCCTTAAAAGCGCCATTCATAGGAAATTTCCTACCGTTCAAGGGAAAGGTGTTGCGGCGTCTAAAAAATATGCTCAATTTTGAACTGCGCAAAGAAATATTGTCAATGAATTAAATAGCGCCGGCGATTTATTTGGGACAGCGCGACAAAACCGGAACCCGCGTATGATCCCGGAAAACAACGTTTCAGACGCCATAAAATTTATTATCATTTACCCCCTTGATAGCAATGAATTAAATCCCGGAGAACTTTTTACTAACGTCCTTTTTAGCTGAATAGCGCTTAATTCTGAGTTTCTGTACAACCTCATAGAACCTCTTGAATTACGGCGCTTTTTTGTTTGCAGGTAATTAACGTCCCGCGTTACCGGTCACAAACACCTATCCCGTAGGCTAGATTTTGAAATTTTCTATTTTTTGCCTCCCGCTTTTTCGGTTCCCTAAGGCTGCCTGGAGCAAAGAATAGGTGAAAAGATTCCGCCTTGTTAAGTTTAACCGATTTCTATTTAATCCGAGGGAACAACTTTACCGTAGTTTATGGACTTTGTAAACATTTTTTAAGGTAATTTAAGTTTTTTTATGAAAGATCAAAACGCTCATTCCCATTCGCAGTTAGGAAACTACCGCTACGAAAAAGCCGATCAGTTTATTCCTTTGGAAGAAAAAAAACGCCAGGCGATCAACGTCGACTTGCAGGCTACGGTAGTCGAATTGCTGGAATTGTACCACGACGCAAAACAATCGCATTGGAATCTACGCGGGCCGTTATTTTTTCCGCTGCATGAAGCGCTCGACGAGTATGCGGACACGTACCTGGAGTTTGCCGATTTACTGGCAGAACGCCAATTGCAAATTGGTATAGCTGCGGACGGGCGGACGACGACCATTGTGAAAACGGTCGATATGCCCGATTTCCCCGGCGGTTTCTTAACCGACCAGCAGGTATTGCAAATAATGACCGAGCGAATTTTTACTGTTGCGACGCGCGTGCGTCAAAGAATTGAAAGCACGCAGAAAAATGGCGACGAAGTATCGTCGAACAAATTCCAGGATTTAAGTTACGAGTTGGATAAACAGGTCTGGAAGTTCAGGGTTCACATGCAGTAAAAATCGCCGTTCAAATTTCTTGAACTTTTTGTCGTCATGGTCGCATCAGTTAGTGAATGAAAATAGCCGTATTCAGTACAAAATCATACGACAAAACGTATTTCGAACAATTTACCCATACGGCGTCCCATTCATTTACCTATTTTGACGCCACGCTCAATGACCTGACCGCGAAATTAACCATCGGTTTCGACGCCGTTTGCCTGTTCGTCAACGACGTCGCAGACCGGAAGACGATCGTGCTGATGGCGGCAAACGGCGTTCGGCTGATCGCTTTGCGTTGCGCCGGATTCAACAACGTCGATCTGCAAGCGGCGGCAGAAAACCATATTAAAGTGGTTCGGGTTCCGGCTTATTCGCCGCAGGCGGTGGCCGAACACGCCGTCGCGCTGATTATGGCGTTGAACCGGAAAATCCATAAAGTCTATAACCGCGTCCGGGAAGGAAATTTTTCACTGGAAAGGCTGATCGGCTTTAATCTTTTCCAGAAAACCGTCGGCGTGGTTGGGACCGGAAAGATCGGGGCCGCGTTTTGCGCCATCATGCAGGGTTTTGGCTGTAAAGTGATCGCTCACGATATTTTTGAATCGGACGATTTAAAAAGCAAGAGCGTCGAATATGTATCTTTTGACGAACTTCTGAGCCGCTCCGATATTATTTCCCTGCATTGTCCGCTGACCCCTGAAACGCGCCATCTGTTCGACGCCGCAGCATTTGCGGCTATGAAAAAAGGCGCTATGCTGGTCAATACCGGCAGGGGCGCTTTGATTAACGCGCGCGAAGCGCTGGCCGCCCTGCGAACCGGACAACTGGGTTACCTGGGTCTTGACGTCTACGAGCAGGAAGAACATATATTTTTTAAGGATCTTTCTGAAAGCATTATTGAGGACGACCTGATCGAACGCCTCCTGTCTTTTCACAACGTGCTCATTACGCCTCACCAGGGATTTTTCACCGACGAAGCGCTGAAAAATATTACAGAAACCACATTTAAGAATATTACAGACTTTGAAAACGGGGCGGCGTTGGAAAATGAAATAGCGTTTAAACCGCCTACGCTATCAGCCTTAAAATAGGAATTCAACCTTATAAAAATGAATAACTGCGAGTTATTTAGTATATTATGCGAATAATGGGTTAAAACAGCCAAAAAAGCAGCGCTGTGACGATTGAGCCGAAAATATGCGTCATTAAACCGGCGGTAGCCCTCACTTTTGAGGCTGTTTGAATCTTGGTTTTCTCAATCATCCAGTTAAAAAGG
>JBBRMZ010000114.1:0-15873 GCA_038230555.1 Chitinophagales bacterium | reverse complement strand
TTTTTTGCAAAAAAATAAAAATACACCTCTTTCTGGGTTTCTATAGTGAAAAGCAATATGATTTGGACTGCTTTAGTTATTTAATATTTGACGCCACAAAAATTGTCATAGAACCATTTCAATTCAATATTTTATTAGTTTTACTGAAAATAAATTATTGACTTTTAAAATCTTATATAATGATAATTTTATGAAATATTTTTTCCATAAAAATTGTTAAGGACCAAAAATATTTTATTTCTTATCAAAAAAAATTTAATGGATTTAACACAAAACGAAATCGAACAATTATTTATTTTGAAAAAGTATGAGGTATCAAAACTCAGCGTTGATTTTCCTATGCATGGAGAAAAAATTGATATTGAGTTACAGAATGAGACTGGAAGAATTAAATTTATTGCCGACATTAACCGGAATAATAAAATTGTGAATAAAGTTACGTATCAATTAAGACATAATAAAATATATATTATAAGAAGACTGGACTTAGCAGGAAATCATACAAATCCTACACCTCCAGCCCCAGCCCCCCTTTTTGAACCTTTTGCGAATTATATTTTTAATAGAGAAGACCACGTGCATTTTTATTTTGAAGGTTATGGGGAAAGATGGGCATTACCTCTAACAGAAATGACGAATATTGGCATTGAAAATTCGGATGATTTATATGATAAAATGAAAAAATTTTTTAAATATTGTAACGTTGAACTTTCAAGTGTTAAAAAAGTTTTACCATTTTAGTAAATTTGTACTATGAAACAATTAGTGGAATCTTATGTAGAATGGATAAAAAAAAGCTTATCGCTGCGAGAAGTTGGCAACGGCTGGCATGAAGTAGTTACGCCATTTTTGAATCATAAAAATGATATGGTTGAGCTTTATTTAAAAAAACAAGGCGATCAAGTTCTCTTGTCCGACGGAGGAAATACGTTAAATGAACTGTATTTGAGCGGTATTGAATTCAATAAAAGTAAAAAGAGAACCGAAGAATTAAACTCAATCATGCGATCATTCGGCGTTCAAAAAAATGGCGAAGATGAAATTTTTGCTGTCACAGACGTAAAAAGATTTCCTGAAGTTAAACACAGATTAATTCAAGCCATATTATCTATAGATGATTTATTTGTACTTGCAGAACCCAAAGTAGAAAGTTTTTTTATAGAGGATATTGCCGATTTTTTTGATACAAATGAAGTCATTTACGTAAGAGATAATTTCTTCACGGGTAAAAGCGGATTTTCCCATAAATTTGATTTTACTATTCCAAAAATAAAGAATAAACCCGAGATGGTCATAAGAGCCATAAATATACCGCGAAAAGATTTCATTGGCGGCGTTATTTGGACTTTTGAAGATACTAGAGATGCCAGACCAAATACAAATGGCATGGTAATATTGAATGACAAGAGCGATATTCCGTTGGGTATCTTAGAAGCGCTTAAACAGTATAAAGTGCCGTTTTTTAATTGGTCTCAACGCGATGATAATCTAACAAAGTTACGAGCTTAATAAATTTGTAATAAAATGTACAGATATCTTTCAAAAACTTGCCCGCACCTGCGCCCTCCCCACATGCACCACTCCCGTATCCCCCGTTTTCCGGCCTTCATAGTTTAAACTCAGTTGCACGTTTTTCTGCAAGGCGCGTTCGATACTGAAGTTCCACAAGTAATTTTTACCGTTTTGGAGACCTTCCAGGAGCGCAAATTGAACGGGCGTGTTGGCGTCGCCCTGGTAAGCCACATTGATAATGGAGATTTTAGAGCGGATCTGCATGGTCGCCGAGCGGTTGAAAGCGGTTTCTAAAGAAAAATCATGGCTGCGGGCGGTTTCGCCCTGTTCTTTCAGAATATTGACGCCGTTGTTGTATTTATAGGCCAAAGAAAAACGAAGATCGGAACCGACGAACCACGAGAGTTGGGGTTCGGTCTTAATGAATTGAATATCATAATTGCGGGTCGGGTAAATTTTAGACGCGCTGAATTGCCGTCCGTCCGTCATGGTCTGCAAAAAATTCAGATGAGGCGTAATGTTCCATCGAAGGCGAAAATAATATTGCGTTTGCCCGTGTTCTTCATAACCGTCGCTTAAGGCGACACGGTTGCGGGCGTCCGACTGTCCGATTTCGAGATCATACGTCGGGTCGCCTCGATTGAAGGTCAGCGAATTGCGGATATTGGAGATCGCCGCCACAAGCGCGGCGTCGGGAATCTTGTTTTGAAACGGGTTCCATTGCGAGACTTCAGGATCGCCGGTTCTGACGCGGCGGTTGATTTGGACGGCAGAATTGGTCGCAAACCTGCTCAGGAACTTTTTGTAGCCATGCGTTTGCAGCCAGAGATTACGCGGGTCCAGCCGGAGGCTTTGCGCAAACTGCACGTTGTTGGTTCGGATATATTGACTGGTATAGAGCGTGACGCGCACATAATCCGCTTTGTCGGGAAAAGGCGACGCCTCAAACTCGTCCAGCCGGGGAATGGTGTCGCCGGTGTGGCGCGGTATCCAGACAAACTGCCCCTGTCCGGCCTGCACTTTTACGTATTGATAATCAATCTTCTGCTCCTGCCCGCTGCCGATTTCGTAAAGCGTATTGGCGTATAGCGCGTTTTTGAAAAGATTAAGGCTATATTCCAGACGGCCCAAATAAGTTTGCTGCGGCGTTTGTCTGGCAAAAATCGTATCGGCGACCTGCAGAGTCCGATATGTCGTATTCCAGGAAAGGAGCGAATAGGATTTAACCGCCCAGGCGCCGTTAAGGTTAATTTCGTCCGACCGACTGGATTCCCTGAACTGATTTTGCGCCGGCAAATAATCGACGCGGCGCGTATAAGAAGCGCCGAAGGCGGAAGTTTTTTTAGAAGAGGGCAGTTCAATATAGGCCCGCGTCAGGTCGTAATAAAAACTATTGGCGCGGAAGGTATCCGTCGAAACGTCCGTACGCGTATTCTTTTCCCGCTCGGCATAAACGCCGATCTTCAAATGGCCCAGCGAATCCAGTACCTTATACAGATCTACATGAGGACGAAAAAATTGCGTTTGTTCGTCCGAAGTATGCGTCGAAAGCAGGGTTCCGTCCGCCAGCAGGTGAAAACCCTGCCAGATAAAAGCGCCCGTAAAAGCGTGGCGTAGGCCCTGGTACAAAGTATCCCTGCGGAATCCCGCTATTTCGTACCGGAGTTTAAAAGAATCCTTCCGGCTTAGCCCGACTGCTGCGGCTCCGAGGGTTTCCAAAGCGGGCGGCGGGGTTTGCGACGTAGTCGAACTCCCGATATTCCAGTCGCGCGTAAATTCGGCGGGGCGATAGGGATTAAAAGACCGGAAATCGCGCTGCACCACTTCCAGCCGCGCGTCCGTTTGTAGCCTCCACCCTAAAGCAGGTTGTTGTAGAGGCGCAAGATTTAGCGCCTGTCCGCTTTGCGTCTGCCCTGGGCTCTGTACACGCCGCCCAAAATCCCAAAAATCAGAAAACTGGTTAAAAACGGCCACACCCGCGGACGACCGGTCTGGAGTCGCGGCAAACAGGTTGGGTGTAAAAACGCTGAAGGCCGCTTCTGAAGACAATTTCCCGTGTTTAGAAAACTGGTAATCGACGCCGCCCGTCAGCATTTGCTGCGCGCTGGGCGCGACCAGTTTTTTGACGGGTTCAAAACCGCCCTGTGGATTTCCCTGCGCGTCCGGCGCGACCCACTGATACACCCGGCCGTTGGCGACCGAAGTGGACTGTATATAATTTCCTTTGCCGTCGCCGACCGGCGTAAATGTGGCAAGGTATTTAGCGGAATCCGCGTTGACGCTGTAAACCAAAACACTATAATGGCGATTATTGACGACGGTGTCTTTTTGTTGGTATTGGATCCGGTTGGCGCTAAACCCGTCGGTTGGCTGCGTGATCGACGACGTCGCGGCGGCGTCCGGGTTGGAACCCGCGTCGCGAAGGGCGATCTTATCCAACGAATCCAGCGCCTGCGTCCCTGTGCTGCTTTTGCTGTCCTGCTCGCTATAATAATTGAAATGCGCGCGCAGTTGAGTCGTTTTCCACTCCGCCGACAGCGCGTAAATGGAGCGCAAATAACTCTGGTCGGAATATTCAAACTCGACGATGACGCGGCTGGCCTGGTTGATCAGGTGGCGCGGCGTGAAAGTCAGTTCGCCGCGATTGTAATCGACGACATAATCAGCGTCTTGGCCGCGGACCAAAAGCTGGCCGTCAAGATAGACTTTTTCCGTGCCGGCCAGGACAATAATCAAAGAGGTTCCTTCGGCGCCGATCAGCCTGTAGGGACCTTGGTTGCCTTCGGCGACCGGAACGGTATAGCGGGCAAATTTTCCTTTTGCAATGGCGAACGCCGCTTTGGTCAGCAGCGAACTTTTAAGGTCTTTCCATTCCGTGAGGTTCGTAAAAGTCGCGCCCTGAACTTTTTTATAGTAGTTGAGAAAATAACTATTGGGTCGGGTTAGTTCGTAATCGCCCGCCAGCAGGGTATTGTTCTTTTTTTTGATCTGTATATAGATCTTATCAAATTCGCTCAGTTGCCTCGTGTTGCCTTCGGCCTGCAAAGGAATATTATTGTCGGTGATGGCCGCCAGAATTTCAATATCGTCGCCGATCTTGCCTGCCAGATTGAGGTTGAAAGCAGAGTTTAACACGAGATTTTGCGCGTTGCCGACCGAAATCCCCCGGCTGAACGCGCCGTTGTATTCCAGCCCCGTATTTTCAAAAATATTGGTCGTCGCGCTTTGATCGTACGGGTTATAATCAAAATCAATGGCTACCCCTCCGCCTGCGGCAGAGGGCCGACGAATTTGCCCGGCGTCAATGCGTTTATGCACTTGCGCGAGATTGAACGGGAAAACGCGGTAGACGACCTTTAGCTTTCGGCCTCTGATCGCCGCCGTATCCGCCGGTTTTAAGATAATATATTGATTATAAACCGTATAGCGGGACGAATCTAACCTGCCGCGCTCGTCGCTGATCTGAACGGACGCCGGAATAATGGAAAGCGTATCGCGGATCAGGGTATCAGAGACAACGCTGATTTCTTTTGTTCTCAACGTTTGCCAGGGAAGCGGCGGATCATTGCTTGCTTTAACCGGACGGACAGGTTGCATTTTGGCTGGAAGCGAATCTTTTTTAGCGCCGGGGACTTGTCCGGTCAACACAATTTAATAAGCAAGCGATATTAGAAAAATAAATCCTTTAACCATTGAAAAATAGAACGGCTTACATAGAAAAGGCCGCGCGCAAGCGACCCGTCCCATTCTATCCTTCATTTTGCCCAAAATATTCATATACGTATAAACGCCGCGCTTAAAACGGATATGCGAAAATACGGTAGTTTATTAGAAACTAACCGGGGCGGGGCGCATGACGGCAATAATATGTTTCTACTTTAGCAGGCTATTTATTTTATCTTACTCAATAGGTTTTATTTCAACTTTGGATTTCCGGCGTGCCGTTCTTTATCGCGGACGCTTTTTTTCTTCATGTTTTGTTCCAAAGCTTCGGTCAGGTCCACCTTGCACTGGTTGGCCAGGCAAAGAAGGACAAACAAAACGTCTGCCATTTCACCGGCCAGATCTGTACGGGCGCTTTCTTTGAGTTCCGGCGTTTTGAAAGATTGCTCTCCATAGATTCTTGCCATCAGCCGCGCTACTTCGCCCACCTCTTCCATTAGTAGCGCCGTATTGGTCAGTTCGTTAAAATAGCGGACGCCGACGGTGGTTATCCATTCGTCCACTAGGGTTTGAGCATTTTTAATTGTCATAGATGATAATTTTAGGCAAGATAAACCAAAAAGTTATATTTGCATAAAAACGGACTTTATCCAACTTTATAGCGGCGCTTTATGATTAGAGTTATTAAAAATCCCACTTTCCAGGTGTTGACGGCCATTGCGCTGGGCGCCGCGCTGGGCTCTTTCCATCGCGCGGATGCGCAGGGCGCCGTCAGAATAGGCGGCGTTGATATGGATTTCGTCGCTAAATACTTCATCGAATGCGTGAAACAATTTATTTATCTCATTATACCCATTACGATCGTCGGCGGGATTGCGGGCATGGGCGACCTGAAAAAGGTCGGCCGGATAGGAGGGAAAGCGCTGATCTATTTTGAAGTCGTCACCACTTTTGCCCTGATTATTGGAATCGCGGTGGCGCTCGTCGTGCAGCCGGGCGCGGGCATGAATACGAGCCATCTGGCCGGCAATGTGGAAAAATATCAAAAGGCCGCCGCTCAGTTTAGCTGGCTCCATTTTTTGCAGACCAATATCACGCTCGACCTGGTACTGGCGTCCGTCGCGGCGGGAGTCGTTTTAAATTATTCAGCGTCGCGGGTAAGAATATTAAACCGGCTGCATCATATCGGAACGTACGTTTTTGCGGCTTTATCGCTGTTGATGCGGTTCGCGCCGATCGGCGCTTTTGCGGGAATGGCTTTTACGGTCGGCAAATATGGCCTGAAGAGTCTCGCTTCGCTGGGCAGCCTGATGTTTTCGGTGTATGCCACTATGTTTTTATTCATTTTCATCGTTCTGAACGCCGTTATGCGGTATTCCGGCATGTCGCTCTGGCAATTTCTGGGTTATATCAAGGAAGAAATCTTGATCGTTCTGGGGACTTCTTCCTCCGAAGCGGCGCTGCCTTCGCTGATGAAAAAACTAACCCGGATGGGCTGCCGCGAGTCGGTCGTGGGACTGGTTGTTCCGGCCGGTTATTCTTTTAACCTGGACGGGACGACCATTTATTTAGCGATGGCGACCATTTTTTTAGCGCAGGCTTTCCAGGCGCACCTATCGTATCAGCAAATTTTTACCCTGATCGGCGTGCTGCTGGTTACTTCTAAAGGAGCGGCGGGCGTCACGGGCAGCGGGTTTGTGGTGCTGGCCTCTACCATCGCTTCGGTTCCTTCCATTCCGATACAGGGTCTTGCTTTGCTGCTGGGCGTCGACCGTTTTATGTCTGAAGCCCGCGCAATCACAAATATTATCGGCAACGGGGTCGCTACGGTCGCATTAGCCATCAACGAGCAGGTTTTTGACCGGGAGGCGATGGAAACGGCTTATCAGGCTGAGAAAAAAACCGATCTGGGACTGTAGCTTTAATCTTTGTGAAATCTTTGTATATTCTCCTTTTACTTTGCAGTCGCATGGGTCAACTTTAACCGTTGAACGTTTTGCGGCGCCGTCAGCAGACGCATCTGGTAAATAGCGGCCTCGTTGAGTTTCTTCAACCGGTCGTCTTCGTTCAGCCCTTCTTTAATAAAATGCGCGTTCAGATTTTGCAGATTGGCTAGCACGAGCAATTGTTCTCCGGTGGCATGATCCCGTAAGTTGCCTTTCAGATCGGGATTGGCGTCCTGCCAGGCTTGCGAGGTAAGGCCAAAGAGCGCCGTATTGATCAAGTCCATTTCATTTGAATAAATAGCGCTGATTTGCCTGACGTCGCGGAGGTCGGGCGGGATCAGCCTTTCGCGCACCGCCGCAGTTAACAGGCGGTAATTGACTTTGGCGAGGGCCCGTTTGACATTCCATTCTATATTTAGCTGATCCGATTCTTCGCCTTTTAGGCGGTCAAACTCCCGCACCAGATAAAAACGGAACAGGGGGCTTAACCAGGCGCTGAACTCCAGCGCAATATCTTTATGTGCATAAACGCCGCCGCTACGGCCCGTTTTTATTTCCAAACCGATCGCGCCGGTCTGATCGACCCAATTTTTCACCGGTAACAGGAAGCTGTTCAGTCCTGCCGTTGCGGCAATTTCCTGAAAAGCAAATTCATTGAAGGCAGGGTTATATAGCTTTTCCCACATCCCCAGGAATTCAATCGTGTTCCGGGCGCTCAGCCATTTTTCAATGAGCTCGTTCCCTCCGTCAAAACTGCTGGTCAGATCGGTGAGTGAAATAAAGTCTGATTTTTTTTCAGTGAACAACCGGATGGCTTTTCCCTCTACGGTAATGATCTTTTTCGACATATTTGTTCCAAACGTTTGATGTTATAAATGGTCGCTTCTTAATTTATAAATATTTGATTATCTATAGGATTATCTATAAAATCGCAGCCTGTTATAACAATTTTTTGTCCCGTTCAGTTCCGTTATTTACAATGTTTGGACGGCTATTTTGGAGCGGTCCTCGACGGCCTGACCTCGATCTTACTCGGCAAAGTGCGGGCGGGCATTTTGATCAGGTCGCAGACCATCTGGCCAATATCTTCGGGCTGGATCTTCCAGGCGTCTTTTTCGCTGGGCGTATGTCCGTCGAAATAGGTAGCCACAGAGCCGGGCATGATGGTTGTTACTTTAATATCGTCGTTTCGCACGTCGAGCATCAGCGCCTGGGTGAACCCCACTAGACCAAATTTACTTGCGTTGTAAGCGGTTCCCTGGGCAAAAAAATTGGTTCCAGCCAGGCTGGCAATAGTGATAAAATAGCCTTTGGTTTTTTTCAGTTCTTCCAACGACGCCTTGGCGCTGTAAAAAACGCCCGTCAGGTTGACGTCGATGGTTTCATGCCATTGGTCGGACGTCATTTGCTGGATTGGCGCAAAATGCCCCAGCCCGGCGTTGGCAATTAGGTAGTCCAACCGGCCCCACTGCGCGACGACCTGAGCGACTGAACGGCGCTGCGATTCAAAATCGCGAACGTCGGAAACAATACCCATGGCGTAGCCGGATTTCATTTTATTTAGCGCGGCAGCGGCTTCGTCGACGCCGGTTTGAGAGCGGCCCGTAACGGCTACTTTGACGCCTTCTTTGACGAGCGCTTCGGCAACGCCGTAGCCAATTCCTTTAGAGCCTCCGGTAACGAGAGCAGTTTTGATGGTTGCAGACACTTTTTTTAAGGATGAATGATGAATGATGAATCATAAAATGATTCATCATCAACCTGTTAAGTAAATAAATTTTAACGCGGGTTAGCTTAAGTAAAAACGAACCTTCTAATAAACCCTTGCGCTTTATTGTATTAAAACCATTCTAAACCGGATCGGTTCAGGCGAGGTGTGAAATATTGTTTATATTCGTTCTGTGAAAAAGCCTTCCGCTTTAAGTTCCCGTTTTCTTATGGGTTACCGCTAAAAGAACTTATTTTTGCCTGCTTTTTTAGAAAATTCGTAAATGTTATCTATGTATAAAAAATTATTATTCATTTACTGTTGTTTCCTGTCGGCGGTCGCGCTGACTGGTTGCGGCGGCGAACCTAAGACCGGCGAAGCCGTTCAAGCGCCGGAGCCTACGTCGGCGGCCTCTGCTCCCGTCGCCTCGTCTGCGGGTTCTAAAGAAACCCCCTTGCCGGCCATAACTTCACGGAACCCGGACGAAACCCCTATTAAAATTCGCCGGCCCGATACCGCGAAAATGGCGGCGGCGCTTCGTCAGATTGCAAGCGCGCATCCTTCGCCGGCAGCCGTAAAAATGCCCGTCGGCGGTCAGTCTTCTTTTGCCGGAAAATGGACGCTGGAGAAAAACATTCCGGGCGCTTCGTTTGAGGTGGAAATCACGCAATGGAATGACGAATTGCGCGGTTCGTATTGCGCAACTGCGGACAGTGGGGCTAAAAAGGACTGTGTCACCGACGAAGGCGAACAGTATCCGTCTTTCAGAGCGCCCGTCCCGGCAGGCGCTACCTTAGCAACCGAGTTTATCACTTACCGCGAAAACGATAAGGGTAAAATTAAGCTTTCCCTTGAAAATGGCCGTTTGCACTGGGTTATTACGCAGACGCCAAAAACGGAATGCTATGCGCAACGGGACGCGTGGCTGAAGAGAAAGAAATAGGACTAAAATAATTAATGAAATGAAAATATTGGTTAAGGATATCCTATTATTTATTTTTTCCTTTGCGTCGGCTTATCTAACCGCCCAAACCGCCCCGCCCCGCCTGATCATCCGGGGAGACGACATGGGCTTTTCCCATTCCGGAAACGAAGCGCTGATTAAATCCTACCGCGAGGGGATCGAGCAGTCCATCGAGATCATCGCCGCGTCGCCGTGGTTCCCGGAGGCGGTGAAAATGTTGGCGGAGAACCCGAACGCGGACGTCGGCGTGCACCTCGCGCTGACAAGTGAATGGGAATCCGTGAAGTGGAGGCCGCTGACTTGCGCGCCGAGCCTGACCGACCCCGACGGCTATTTTTTCCCCATGATCTGGCCAAACAAAAACTACGGTAAAGACCGCGCGCTGTCCGCCCATGAATGGAAACCCGAAGAGGTGGAACGCGAATTCCGGGCGCAGATTGAACTGGTTAAAAAGAAAGTACCCGGGCTGAGCCATATTTCTGCCCACATGGGCTGCACTGATATAAGCCCCATTACGGCGGCCATTGCAAAAAAATTAGCGGCGGAATACCAGATTGATATCGATACCAAAGAGCTCGGTGTAAAGCAAATGTCCGTTCCGGGGCCGCGCGGGACGACCGAAGAAAAAATAACCAGTTTTATTGCCGCATTAGCCGCATTGCAACCCGGCGAAACCTATCTCTTTGTCGAACATCCGGGCCTGGACGGCCCCGAATTAAGGTCCATTTATCACATCGGCAACGAAGACGTCGCCTCCGCCCGGCAGGGCGTGACCGATCTTTTCACAGACAAACGCGTGAAGGACGCCGTCAAAAAATACGGTATAGAACTGATCGCTTACCGGGATTTGAAGAAAACTAAATGAAAGGATTAACCGACCTGCTGACCCTGGGCGATACCCGGCTTTATGAAATTTGCGAACCGGTAACGCCTGCGGAAGCGCCCCTCATCGAAGGCTGGGTTGCCGATTTGCACAACGTCATGCAGGAAATTCGCGCGACTTATCATTTTGGCAGGGGAATTGCCGCGCCGCAGATCGGCGTGATGAAACGGCTTTTTTATATTCATCTAGACCGGCCAATCGTAGTCGTCAACCCGGCTCTAAAAGAGTTGAGCGAGGAGAAATTTGAACTCTGGGACGATTGTATGTGTTTCCCCAACCTGCTCGTCCGGGTGAAACGCCATGCGTCGCTTACGCTGGAATATGTAGACGCGGCGTGGCGTCCGCAGGAGTGGCGCGTTCAGGGCGATCTGTCAGAATTAATTCAGCACGAATACGATCACCTGGACGGCGTCTTATGCACCATGCGCGCGCTGGATGATAAGGCATTCCGGTGGAGAAAATAAGTGAAATAGTATAGTAATTCTCAAAGGAGCTGCTAGTCGCCATAAAAAAACCCGAAAAAATGACGTCCCACCCCCTTCCCCCGCGCGCAGCGCGGGGAGAATTAACAATATTCTAAATAAAACAAATTATTATCAGTCAACTACTTATATAATTCATCATTCATCACTCATCATTACTCATGATCCTGACTGATAAAAAGATTTTAGAGGGTATTCAAAAAGGAGAGATCATCATCGAACCTTTCCGCAGGGATTGCCTGGGAGCCAACTCTTACGACGTCCATCTGGGCCGTTTTATGGCCGTGTATAAAGACCGCGTCTTGGACGCCAAAAAACATAATTTGACGGAAGAGATCATTATTCCCAACGAAGGTTTTGTGTTACAGCCCGGAACGCTCTATTTGGGCGTTACGGAAGAATACACGGAAACCCATCATACCGTTCCTTTTTTAGAAGGGAAATCCAGCATCGGCAGGCTCGGAATCGACATCCACGCAACCGCCGGCAAGGGCGACGTGGGTTTTTGCAATACTTGGACGCTCGAAATTTCGTGCGTGCATCCGGTGCGCGTTTACGCGGGCATGCCGATCGGACAGCTTATTTATTTCGCGCTGGACGGCGAGGTGGAAACCTTTTACCACCATAAAATAAACGCCAAATATACCGAGCGCACCTCCAAGCCCGTGGAAAGCATGATGTATAAAAATAAATTTTAACTGCCGGCGCCATGACCCGCGAAGAAATAAAAGCGCTGGCGCCCGACTCCGCAATGCTGGAAAGAGCGAACGGACTGAACGACCTGCGAAACTGGAAACTGGTCGGGCGCGACGAAACGGCGGCCTGGGGAGAATGCCCCGGCAGCGGCGCGGAACCTTACCGGAGCCTGGTCGTTTTGGCGACCGGCGCGGCGCGCTGCTCCTGCCCAGTCAAGCGGTCGCCCTGCAAACATACGCTTGCGCTGTTGTTACTGACGGCGGACGACGCCCCCGTAAAATTTGCCAACAGCGAAGCGCCGGTCTGGGTATTGGACTGGCTGAAAGCGGTCGCCCGTCCAAAGCCTGAACCGGCCGCCGCTCCGGACGCTTCCGAACGCAGCGACGCTGCGGAAAAAAACCTGCAGGCGCGCATGGAAGCGATGGAAGCGGGCGTCCGGGATTTGCAGATCCGGTTGAGCGACTTGGTCCGGCAGGGGCTGGCGCGCATTTCCGGCGAATCGTCCGAATTCTGGCAGGAAACCGCCGCCCGGCTGGTCGACGCCAAACTGGGCGGGCTGGCGCGTCCGCTCAAAGCCCTGGGGTCGATCCCGCTGCAAAATGACGACCGGTACGAGCAAATGACAGAAATAATTGCCGGTCTGTACCTTTTTACCCGCGCGTTCAAAAATAAAGACCGCCTATCGCCCGAACTTCGCGAAGATCTGTGGGCGATGGCCGGCATTACTATAAAAAAAGAAGACCTCGCGGCGCTGACCGCCGGAACGACCGGCCGCTGGCTGGTTTTGGGACAAAAGACCGCGCAGGAAGAAGACAACCTAATTAGTCGGCGCGTCTGGCTGGCTGGGTTGCAAACCGGTAAAATCGCCGTAATCCTGGATTTTGCTTACGGGAAAGCAGAGTTTGCAACCGTTTGGGAAAACGGTCGCCTGTATACAGGCGAACTCATTTTTTATCCGGGCGCGTATCCTTTACGCGCTTTTCCCGCTCCCCCGTTTGTGCGGGAACCGCCTGAATTTGCGCGCTACGGCGGCCGGCCGGAATCGTCCATGCGCATTTCGTCCGCTACTACAGACCTGCTTTCCTGGCGGACGACTTTCCAGGAAATGGCGAACGATTATGCTTCCGCGCTCGGCAAGAATCCCTGGCTAACTCATTTGCCGGTTGCGCTCATCGCAAACCTGATCTTTTCGGAAGGGAACTGGCTGCTTACTGACCGGGAAAATAAGGTTCTACCCGTTAGGTTACAGCGCAGTTTTTCCAGAATCCCGCCGGCGCGGGACGAATCCGAGGACGACGGGCTTTGGGGGCTATTGTCGTTGAGCGGCGGCCTGCCTGCGCGAATTTTTGGAGAATGGAACGGTAAAACCTGGAGTATGATCGCCGCGTTCGTCGGGGACCGGGCCTTGTTTTTTTAACTGCCGTCCTTTAGTAGCCGATGCAGGGAGGCGTCTTTTTTAGCGCTTCGTTAAACTATCTTTTCAGCGATTGGTTTAGTGTAGATTGCGCGCAGCCTTATCGCCGCAAAAAAAATTATGTTAGAAGTCAGCAACCTCGGCAAAACTTACCAAAGCGGCGGAAAAGCGTTAACGGTACTGGATCAAATCAATTTTTCCATTGAAGCGGGCGAAAGCGCGGCCATTGTCGGCCCTTCGGGTAGCGGCAAAACGACGCTCCTGGGTTTGTGCGCCGGGCTGGATACGGCGTCTACGGGATCAATCGTAATCAACGGCGTTTCTTTGAACGGCTTGTCTGAAGACGCGCGCGCACAGATCCGCAACCAATATGTTGGTTTTATTTTCCAGAACTTCCAGCTAATCCCCACGCTGACGGCGCTGGAAAACGTGATGATTCCCCTGGAACTACGGGGTGAGCGGAAAATAGAGAAACTGGCGAAAGACCTACTGGATAAAGTCGGGCTGTCCGCGCGGTCGCATCATTATCCCGCGCAGCTTTCCGGCGGCGAACAGCAGCGCGTCGCCATTGCGCGTTCGTTCTCCAATAGCCCAAAAATTCTGTTTGCCGACGAGCCTACCGGCAACCTGGACGCCGAGACCGGTGAAAAAGTAGAAAAACTAATCTTTGATCTAAACAGGGACGCGGGCGCTACGCTGGTCTTGGTCACGCACGATATGGAACTGGCGTCTAAAACGAAGAAGATCATTCGTTTGAAAGGCGGTAAAATAGTAGCCTAGAAATTGCAGTTCTATCGCGCTCTTCTTGGAAATAAAAACCGGACGTTTGAAAGAAGTTCCAAAACGCGGCGTGAGCGCGACAAGAAAACCGGAAAAGGGATATTTTTAATTTTTGAAAAAATTAAAAATATCCCACCCTACTTTCCCCGCGCGTAGCGCGGAGGAATAGAAGCGCTTCTTTATAAATGTTTTACACAGGCTTTATTTTATTTTTATAGCGAGCGGCGGCCCGTTGACGAAGGCGATAGTGAACAAAAGTACCGACAGGATCATGCCGAACATAAAAATATTGTAGCAATAGGTCAGGTACTTATATTTTTGAGCCAGCACCCGTCCCAAAAAATACAAGTCGCGCGTCATGGAAGTGTACTGAAAATCCGCATCTTTAATCATCTCCAGCATTCCCCATTGATAATCTTCCAGTTTCATATTATGGAAATTCCCGAAGAATAACAGGTTGGACCGTTTTTGGCGAATATCGTCCAGCGTCACTTCGCCGTGCGTGATCTTTGGCCGCGCAGACAGGGTGGCCAACACAATGGACGCCAGACAAACCGTTAGTAAAACCACGGTCGGCGTGAGAAATTGCGGGCTTTCGTTGAGCCTCGGCGCCATCATAGCCAGCATGATCGCGATCATAATGGTATTCACGCTCAACATTTGATTGACTTTATGGTCGGCGAGCGCGCTGAGGTTATTGTGCGTATTATAGGCGGCCTGATACATGGTTTCAACCCCCCGGCCAAAACTTTCTTTTCTGGACGCTTCTGCTTTGTCCTGAACGACGCTTCTCCAGTTCGTCTTTTTTTTTCCGGAGGGCTGTTCTTTATCAAGAGGAAAAAGATCGTCGCCGGGAATCCCGTTCAACGGAAATAACCGGGCGCGTTGTTTCCGCAGTTGAAGGATATGCTTGTGTTTACGCCGGTCGAACAGATCGCGGGCAATCTGCGTATGGTAAGCATGGGAGGTCATAAAGTGCAGTTCAAAATCGAGCCATTCGGGTTCGGTCATACACTGTCGCTGCGCGACGACTAACTCGTGCCGCACGTAAGAACTTTTGATCCAATAGGTTTTTTCTCCTAAATGGCTTAGATCGGCGTCGCAAATAATTTTCTGAAGCAAACTTTCCGGCTTTTGCGGAAAACGGGTGGCAAGGATACAATTTTTGATCTCTTCCATACGGTCGACCTGGAAGGAACCGTCCCGGAAAAATTCTTGCATATTCCCGACGCTGCGTCCCTCATGATTATCGGCGCCCAGGTCGTACCCGGTATCATGAAACCAGGCGGCGATCTGAAGTACCAGTAGGTCTTCCTCATTCAGCCGGAATGCTTCGCCGATGAGGCGCGCCACGCGCGCGACGTCCCTCGTATGAGAAAGATCGTGGTAAATATACAGTTTAGGAATATGCGCTTCAAAAAAATTCGATACATATTCTTCAACCGCCGGCAATAGGTGCGTATCCGATAAGGACGTCATAATAGAAAATTAAGAACCGCTGTCGACGACATGCTCTAATCTTCAATTAATGCGCCAAACTAAAGCATTTTGGATTATCTGCCTTAAAATGTTAAATTTATAGTTCGATTCCCATTACATTTGGTTGTATAGTAATTCTTGAAACGCTTTTACGCGCTACGCGCGGAGAAGGGTGGGTGGAATATTTTTTATTTCTCTGCAAAAATTGGTTGTGTGACAATTTTAATGGTTATGAAGATATGGCTAATGCCCTTAGTCGGATACGCTTAAAATTAGGCATGCCAAAAGCGATTCTTCTGATACTTCGGATTAAATTATTGAGTCCTTCGGTAACGGCGTTTGAAAG